>JAPOWL010000430.1 GCA_026707615.1 Acidobacteriota bacterium
CCGGTTTCGAGGCCACCCTGCTCCACGCGCTCGACATCTGGACCGAGGACCGGGCCGGGGCTCCCTTCGAGCTCCTGGAGGCCGCGCGCGAGCTGGGCGAGGCGGCCGGTCCGGGCCAGGACTGGGCGCGCGATGCGCTGCTGCCGGCGGCGCAGGCGCTGCGTGACGGCGTGACCGCCGGCGCCGCCGATCCGGAGCAGGCGGGGGCGTTCGCCGAGGGCGACGTGGAGGCGTGGCTCCGGCTCACCGGCTACAGCGGGGACGCGGCGGCCCGGGCGCGTGTGCTGCGCACCCGGGCCTTCGATGCGCTGCTCAAGTCCGCGGGGGCCGACACGCCCGCCGCGGTGCGCCGCAAGCGCCGCGCGCAGGCCGAGGCGGTGCTGGAGGCTATCGCGCCGGACCCGCTGCGGCTCGGCCGGCTGCGCGAGGCGCAGGGACGGACCGAGGAGGCCGCCGACGCGTACGAGCGGGCCGGTGCGTCCAAGGAAGTGCTGCGCCTGTGGCGGAACGCCGGCGCGTGGGAGCGCGCGGTGGAGCTGGCGGACGGCGAGATCCGCGGCGACCTGCGGTGGCTCCTCGAGCTCGAGGCGCTCGTCGCCCGGCGGCCCGAGCAGCAGAACCGGCGCCTGCGCAACGGCGAGCGCGACCGCCTCGAACGGCTGCTCGACACCGTCCAGAAGCGTCGCCCCCGCAAGGCGGGTGGGAAGCAGGATTGAACCCCCATGGCGGCAGACCGATAATCCGCTACGGCTCTGCAGGGGAACGGTGAAACGGTCGGATCTCCTCGAACTCGTCGCGGGCGGCGAGAACTCCGGCGTCGAGTTCAAGCGGGACGACGTGCGCCCGGAGCAGATCGCCCGGGAAGTTGTCGCGCTGGCCAACTTCCAGGGCGGCCGCATCCTCCTCGGGGTGGAAGACGACGGCGCCGTCACCGGCATCCGGCGCGAGGACCTCGAGCGTTGGGTGATGGACTCCGTGTTCGGCCAGTTGGTGCATCCGATGATGCTGCCGTTCTACGAGGAGGTCCCGGTGGACGACGCGCGCCGCGTCGCGGTCGTCACCGTGACGCAGGGCGCCACCAAGCCGTACGTCGTGCGGTATCGCGGCCGGGAGGACATCTACGTTCGCGTCGGCAGCACGTCGCGGCTGGCGTCCCGCGAGCAGCAGGCACGCCTGTTCGCGCTCGGCGGCCTCATCCACACGGAGCTGCTGCCGGTCTCCGGCAGCGGCCTGCGCGACCTCAGCCGGGAGCGGCTGGCCGACTACCTCACCGCCATCGTCGGCGACCGGGACCCGCCGGCGACGGACGACGCATGGCACGCGCGGCTCTGCGCCCTCGGTTTCCTGGTCGAGCGGGAGGACGGCCCCCCGGCGTGCACCATCGCCGGGCTGGTACTGTTCGGGTACCGGCCCCGGCGCCTGCTGCGGCACGCCGGCGTGCGTTGGATGTGCTTCGAGGGCGGGACGAAGACGTACGACGCGCTCGACGACCAGGTGCTCGAAGGACCGCTCGTCGACCTGTGGCGCGTGCTGTCGGGGGGCCGCGAGCGTGTCGAGAAGGGGCTGATCGAACGGCTCGCCGATGCGATGCGGCCGTTCGTGTCCGAGGAGCCCGGCACGGTCGGCGAGTCGCTGCGCCGGGAACGCCGCTGGCACTACCCGCTGGAGGCGCTCCGCGAGGGCATCGTGAACGCCCTGACCCACCGCGACTGGACCCGCTACGAGGAGATCGAGGTGGTGCGCTACGCGGACCGGGTCGAGATCACCAGTCCCGGCGCGCTGCAGAACGGCATGACGGTCGAGAAGATGCTGGCCGGGCAGCGCGTCCCCCGCAACCTGCTCATCTCCGAGACGCTGCGCGACTACCGCTACTCCGACGCGCGCGGGATGGGCGTGCGCAACAAGATCATCCCGTCCATGCGGGCCCAGAACGGCGTCGACCCGGAGTTCGAGGCCACCGAGGACCACCTGCGGCTGACGCTTCGGCGACGGCCGGCGTGACCGGCTGGCGGTCCTGGCGCCGCTCGACTCGTGTAGAGCACGACCCTCACCGCCAGAGGTCCTCGTCCGGCTCGTCCTGGGCGGCAAGCGCAGACTCGGCCCTGATGCTCCCTCAGCGCGCGGTCAGCAACGGCGCACGCCCCGGCGGCAGGTGCTGGTCGAAGGCGATCAGGATCGTCGCGTCGGCGACGTGCCCGGCCATCAGGTCGACGAGGTCGACGAGGTTCGTCGTGCCTCCGACCGCGTCCACGGCGCCGGCGTAGGTGGCCGGGGTGACGGTGTGCGGGCCGAAGAGCTCGCGGCCGAAGGTGACGAGCGCCGCTTCCTTCTCGCCCCGCCCGGCGACCGATGCGCCGTCGCGCACGGCGTCGATGACGGCGGGGTCGAGGCCGTTGGCGCGCGCGACGGGTTCGGTGAGGGTCCACGTGTACTGCACGTCGTAGGCGCGCGCGGTCACCAGGGCCGCGAGGTCGAGGAGCGGACGGGCGACGTTGGCCTCGAGCGACGCGCGGCCGGCGCCGTGGCCGCGGATCTGGCCGGGGCCCGTGCCGTAGGGGGAGAGCGTGCGGCCGTAGAGGCTGGGGGTGGCGCGCGTGATCTCGGCGGGCCGCGGCAGCGGCTCCAGGCGGCTGCGGGAGCGCGGATCGATGTCGTCCGGCGGTGTGAACGGCAGCGGCAGGAGCTGCGGCCAGCCGGGCGGCATCTGCTGGTTGAACGCGGCAAGGCGGGCCGCGGTGGCGGCGTAGCGGCCCATGAGGGTGACGATGTCGACGAAGCCGGCCTCACCGAAGAGCGCCACGGCGCGGCGGTAGGTCTCCGGGCTCAGGCGGTGGGCGCCGAAGATCTCGCGGCCGGCCTGGACGATCGTCGCCTCGCGCTCGCCCAGTCCGTCGAGCGCCTCGCGGTTCCGCACGACGTCGATGACGGCCGGCTCGAGCCCGACGGCCAGCGCTTCGAGCTCGTGCAGCGTCCATTCGAAGGGCGCGTCGTGCTCGCGGGCCGTGATCAGGATAGCCAGCTCCAGGAGCGGACGGCCCGCCGCGGCGTCCCAGCGGACATTGGCCCCCGAGCCGGCGGCGCGGATGGCATCGGCGGCCGCGGTCGGGCCGCCGGACGGGTCGGCGGCGGGGATCGCGAGCCGGTTCCGGGAGGTCGGGTTGACGTCCGCGGGGAGAGCCGTTTCGGCCTGTGCGCCAGCCGGAAGCGCCGGCTCGGCCCCCGGGGCCGACGCAGAGGCCGGCTCCGATGCGCCCATCAGGAGGGCCGTCACCGCCAGCAAGGAGAAGACGACCCACGCCCACACGCCAAAGACCCGGATCATGTGCCGCATCCGGACAACCCTCGCGAACTCGTGCGTGAGCATCAGGTCACTCCCTCGTGTGCTGCCCGGTCCGCCGGGTTGCCCCGGTCAGTCGCCGGCCGGCATGAACTTCTGCACGCGGCGGCCGTTGAGGGTCTCGCCGACGTAGACGTTGCCGCCGGAGTCGACGGCGAGCGAGTGCGTGGCCTCGAACTGGCCCGCCATCCGCCCGCGGCGGCCCGTCGTGCCCATCGTCTCCAGCGACTCGTGGCGCACCGTCCACAGCAGGTGGTTCCCGCCGTCGGCGTTGTAGATCCAGGTCTGGTCGGGGTCGGTGGAGAACGCGATGTCCCAGGCCGAGGCGCCCGCGGTCTCCCGGCCGACGAACCCCTCGCGGACGAAGGTGCCGTCCTTCTGGAAGATCTGGAGACGGTGGTTCATCCGGTCGCAGACGTAGACGAGCCCCTCGCTGGAGAGCTGCACGCAGTGCACGGTGTCCCCGAAGATGGGGGAGGGGTCCGCCTGCTGGTCGTAGGGCGCGAGCTCGCCGTCGTCCGGCGCGCGGCCGTAGGCGCCCCAGTGGCGCTTGTACTCGCCGGTGTCGGCGTCGAAGACGATGACCCGCCGGTTGCCGTAGCCGTCGGCCACGTAGACCTCGTTGGCCTCGGGGTCGACGCCGACGTCGGCCGCGCGGCCCAGGCGCGTCGTGTCGTGGCTGCCGCTGAGGGGGCCGGCGCTCCCGATCTGCAGCAGGAAGGTCCCGTCGCGCGAGAACTTCAGCACCTGCCCGTCGCCCTGCCCGTTGCCGCCGATCCAGACGTTGTCGAGGTGGTCGACGAAGATTCCGTGCTCCTCGTTGGGCCACTCGTAGCCCTCGCCGGGGCCGCCCCAGGCCTGGACGACGTTGCCCTCCTGGTCGAACTCGATGACGGCGGGCGCCGGCACGCAGCACTCCGACGTCGGCGGGTCGACGGCGGCGCCGCGCTCGCTGTCGGTGAGCGAGCGGGGCCGGTGCAGCACCCAGATGTGGTCGCGCGAGTCGACCGCCACCCCGATGACGTGGCCGAGCAGCCACTTGTTGGGGAGCGGCTTCGGCCAGAACGGGTCGACCTCGAGCACCGCCCCCGGCACCTCGCCCTGCGCCGTCACGCTGACGGTGGTGCTCTGGCTGTAGCCGAAGGCGATCGCGAACCCGATGACGGCCCCGACGATCCATATGACGTGTTTCCGCTGCATCGCTACCCCCTCTTACCGGATCGGGTCGTCCAGCGTGCCGCCGCCGGTCGCGGTGTCGCGCGTGGCCGGATCGGGACCGCGGCCCTCGGCGAAAGCCTGCTCCTCGATGCGGCTTCCCGCGAGCTGCCCCGGCAGGCCGTAGTTCCCCTCGTGGCAGCGCGGCTCGTAGTAGATGCGGTTCAACGTCCCGTCCTGCAGCTCCAGCTCCTGGCGCACGGTCCACGGCCGCGCCCAGGTGGTCGGGTCGTCGATGGTGACGATGTACTCCAGCGTGGCCTCGTCCAGCCGCCGCCAGCGCTCGACCAGGTGCAGGTTCTCGCGCGAGCCGCGGTAGCTGCGCTTCTCGGAGAAGTTGCGCACGTCGACCACCAGCGTCTCGCCCTCCCAGTGGCCGCGGGAGTCGCCGAAGCGCTGCCGGATGTGGGCCGGCAGGTGCTCGCTCCCGTCGACGGGGATGTTGCGCTGCCAGCCCTGGCCCTGGCCGACGTCGTAGAAGATGGCCACCTGGCCGGGCGACTGCACGATGCGGCGGAAGCCGCCGAAGTCCGGCAGGCCCGCCCCCATGCAGCGCTCCGACAGGCTGCGGTCCTCCGGCCCGTCGTTCCGGTTCAGGCGCCCCGTGTTGTAGAAGGGCGGCACTTCCTCGAACAGGGGCGAGGGGGGCGCGTACTCCCACCCGGCGCAGGCCGGCTCCTGCTGGCGGCAGGTCTCCGTGGCCTGGAGCAGCGCGAGCGCGAACTCCCGCTCCCCCCGCACGCGCTCCGCCGCCTCCGGCGTGAAGGCGGGGATACGCCCGTTCGGCGGGTCGATGATGAGCGACGTGCGGTCGCCGGTGGGCCGGATCGACTCGAACACCGCGTTGTAGGCGCCGCGGACGTCGCGCTCGGTCCCCAGCGGGGCGCGCTCGTCCCGCCGCAGCATCGCGCCGCGCTGCTCGTCGAGGGCCGCGCGCTGCTCGTCCGTGAACTCGGCGATGTCCGCGAACTGCGCCGGCCGCTGGAGCGGGGTCTGATAGGGGTCGTTCCAGATGCCCTGGAGGTCGGGCTCGCCCCACGCGGTACGGATTCCGCGCGCGGACGATTGGGCCCCCGCCGCGGGCGCAGCGGCGGGCGCGGCACCGGGCTCAACCCCTGCCGCGGCCACCTCGACGCCGCCGATGGACGTCCGGGCGCCGCCCGGCGCGGATGCCAGGTTCAGCAGCCCGATCACCAACGCGAGCACCGCCGCAACGCCGATGATCTCGACAAGTCGTCTGGTCATTGCCTCTTCCCCAACCGCGCCCACCGTTTCCGCGGGCCGCGCTGTGCCCTGCGGCGCTCGATGCCTGCGGGGCTCGATGCCTGCGGCGCTCGATGCGTCGGGTTCAGGTACACCCCAATCGCGGGCGCATGTCAAGAAGGAGCGCGATCGGCCCGACGGATCCCGTCGGTACAATTGCGCCGTGACGGCACCGCACGGGACTCCGGGGCCCTTCGCAGGCCCGGTCGCGACCGCCGTGCTGGCGGTGGTGCTCGGCGCCGCCGCCGCGGCCCAGGAGGCGCCGCGGACGCCGTGGGGCGACCCGGACCTGCAGGGCATCTGGGTCGGGTCCACGCTGACGCCGCTGGAACGTGCGCCCGAGCACGAGGGCCGCGCGTTCCTGACCCGGGAGGAGGTTGCGGACCTCGAGGCCGAGGCGCGCGCGCATGCCGAGCGCCAGCGCACGCGGCCGGCCGAGCGGGCGCCGGCGGGCGGCGACGTCGACTACCGGCCGGACGGAAGCCTCGGCTACGACGCCTTCTGGATCGACGAGGGGCTCGTCTGGGAGCCGAGCGGGCGCACGTCGCTCATCGTCGATCCGCCGAGCGGCCGCATCCCCTACACGCCGACGGCGCGCGACCACGAGCGGCCGTACGGCACCGGCCCCTGGGACTCGCACCTCGACCTCGACACGGGCGAACGGTGCCTCGGCGACGGCCTGCCGCAGATCTGGTTCGGCGACAACCCGAACCACCAGATCTTCCAGACGCCCACCGTCGTCGTCATCGTGCACGAGATGTACAAGGAGCGCCGGATCATCCCCCTCGACGGGCGCCCCCGGACGGGCATCCCCCAGTGGAACGGGGAGTCGCGCGGCCGGTGGGAAGGGAGCACGCTGGTGGTCGAGAGCCGCCGCTTCCCCGGCCGGCCCCAGGACCGCTACCGCCACATCTGGCGCGGACCCACCGCGAGCCTGCGCCTCGTCGAACGGTTCACGCGGGTGGATGCCGAGACGATGGCGTACGAAGCGACGATCGTCGACCCCACCCGCTTCACCCAGGCGTGGACCGTCCGCTTCCCGCTGACCACGGACCAGGCGGGGCGGGGACTGACGCCCGGGCACCCGTTCGAGTTCGCCTGCCACGAGGGGAACTACGCGATCGTCAACGTGCTCCGCGGCGCCCGGGTCGAGGACGAGCGTGTCCCCGATCGCTGATCGCTCGCACGCGCCCGGCCATCCCCTGGCGCCAGGCGCACGCGTGGAGCGTTACGGGAGGGGGTCGGCGACCGGAGCTTGCTGCCCCTCAGGATCAGGTAGTCGCCGTAGCGGAGGTGGCGTCTCGGCTGCGACGCCAGGCAGATCGGGCGTGTCACTCTCCCGACTGGTCGCCGCCGGGCAGGACGACGCGTTCGATCGTCAGCAGTCTCTGCTCCACCTTGCCCAGACCGATCTCGACGTTGCGGAGTCGCTCGTCCAGGCCGTTGAACCGGTCCTCGAACCGATCCTCGATTCGATCGATCCGACTGCTCAGGCTGGCATTCAGGTCGTCGATCCGAGCATTCAGGCTCGTTCCCAGGCCCGAGATCTGCGCGGACAGCAGCCCGGCAAGAACCACCCCGGTTCCGATCAACCACTTCGTATCGTTGCTCACCTTCCCTCCCATCCTAGGAGCTTGCGCCGCGGAACGCAACGGAGTGCGTGCCGCGGCGCAAGCTCCTG
>JAPOWL010000462.1 GCA_026707615.1 Acidobacteriota bacterium
CCGCGCGGCGACCGGCCGCGGCCGGCGGTTCTCGCCGGTCGCGCGCCGGCGCGGGTGCCTTGCGCGGCGGCGGTCGGCCCCGGGCCGGGTGGCGTCGGACGGGAACGGCGGGCGGGGGACATCGGCCAGTCGGCCCGGCGGTGTCGGGCTACTGCACCTCGCCGCGGGGCAGGTAGCGGCCGTCGCGGTAGTCGCCGCACAGCACGCCGACCAGCGGATGCCGGATCGGGTCGCAACGGCCGTCCGGCTCCAGGTGGCGCTCGGCGACGTACGTCGTGTGCTGCCCTCTGTCGACCAAGACGTGGTACCACGGCCGGTCCTTCGGTGGACGCGAGCGGGCGACGGCTTCGTACCAGTCGTCGGTGCCCTGGAAGGTCGGGTCGACGTCGAAGACGACGCCGCGGTAGTCGAACCGCAGGTGGTGCACGATCTGGCCGACGTAGAAACGGGCGACCGGACTCGGATGGCTCATGGGTGCGTCGTTGCGGGTAGGATAGTCGGCGCCATGTTCTCCGGCAGCTTCGGCCTCACCGCGCTGGCGGCGCTCGTCTGCGTCGTGCTGGGTTTCGGCGCCTTCGTCCTCTGGTTCTTCGCGCGGCTGGATCGGGAGCGGCAGGAGGAACGGGCCGCCAGGGACGCCGCCGACGCCCCCGACGCCGAGGACGCCCAGGGCGCCGAGTAGACGCCCTCCGCAGCCGTCCGACACCCGCGCCCGCCGATCGTCGCTCGTGGCTCCGCCGCGCCGTCCTACGGTGCGGACTCCTGCTCGGCGATACGGTCGAACTTCTGGATCCGCTGCCCGACGTTGACCTCCGTCGTGTACAGATTCCCGTGCGAGTCGATGGCCAGGTTGTGCAGGCGGTAGAACTGGCCGGCGTACTTGCCCATCCGCCCGAAGCGGCCGGCGACGCCGAGCGACTCGCGGTCGAGGATCCAGACGACGTTGTTGGTGCCGTCCGGGATGAACAGCCAGCGCTGCGCCGGGTCGACCGACAGCGTCACCCCCGAGACCGAGCCGCTGCCGAGCGTCGCCGGGCGGACGAACGCCTCGCGCACGAAGCTCCCGTCCTTGCGGAAGACCTGCAGCCGATCGTTCGTCCGGTCGGCCACGTAGACGAGCCCGTCCACCGACAGGGCGACGTCGTGCACCGGGCTCCGGTAGTGGCGAATCGGGTCGGCGGCCGGATCGTACGGCGGCAGCTCGGCGTCGTCCGGCCGCTCTCCGTAGGCGCCCCAGTGCCGCCGGTACTCGCCGGTCTCCGCGTCGAAGACGATGACGCGCCGGTTGCCGTAGCCGTCGGCGACGTAGACCTCGTTGGCATCGGGATCGACGAGGATGCCGGCCGGGCGCCCGAGATTCTCGGTGTCGTTGCTTCCGCCGCTCGCCCCGGCGCTGCCGATCTGCAGCAGGAACTCGCCGTCGGCGGTGAACTTGAGGATGTGCGCGTCGCCGGCGCCGTTCCCGCCGATCCAGACGTGCCCCTCGTGGTCGACGTGGATCCCGTGCTCGCTCTCCGGCCACTCGTACCCTTCGCCGGGACCGCCCCAGGCACGGACGACCGAGCCGTCCGGCGCGAACTCGATCACCGGCGGCGCCGGGACGCAGCACATGCCGTGCTCGCCCCGCTGCCGGGCGTCGAGCGTGCGCGGCCGGTGCAGGAGCCAGACGTGGTCGCGGGCGTCGACCGCCACGCCGGAGGCCTGTCCCAGGATCCAGTTGTCCGGCAGCTCCTGCGGCCAGAAGGGATCGACGCGGAACGCGGGCACCGCCGCCTCGGCCGAGCCGCCCTGGGTCGCTTCCGCCGGAACGGTCGCCGCGGGCTCCGGCGCGGCTGCCCGTTCCACGGTTTCCCGCACCGCGGTCCCGGACGCGGCCGCCGCGGCCGTGGCGGCCGCCAGGACGACTCCCGCGAGCGGTCCCGCCCCGGTCGGTCCGTTGATCGCCATCGCTCCCTCCCGGACGGCGCCCACCGTGCGGCCGTCCCACCCGGCATGCCTGCGCGCGCCGACGGGCGATGGGAGTCTGCACTGCCGGGAGACTCCCGCATCGGCGATCCTACCGCGCGGACTCCCGGCATGGACGACGTAGCCGCCGGGGCGCCGCGTATAATCGATCCACGGAGCATCCGAGCGAATCGAGACCGTCCGAAGGGGGGGCACCGATGAAGATGTCGCGACGACGGGCGATGGTCGTTTCGGGGTCGACGGTGGCGGGAATGACGCTCGGGGTGCTCGGCCCCCGGAGCCTGGCCGCGGCGGCCTCCGCCCGGCAGGACGATTGGCCCGATCGGCTCGTGGAGGGGCCCCTGCGCGAGGGCTTCCCGGCACCGCTGCCGCTCAACGCCGACGGATCCGCCCCGGAGCATCCGGAGAGCGCCGCGGGCGCCATCAGCGACCCGGTGCTGTGGCGGACCGAGGGACGCCGCACGCCCCAGATCGAGTTCGACTACCGGGAGCTTCGGATTCGGGTCGACACCCGCGGGCTCGGAAGGCTCTCGGGCACGCTCCGCTTCGAGGACCTCGAGCCCCTGCCCCGCGTGTCCGGGACATTCCTGCTGCAGTGCGGAGCGCCCAATCCGCGGGGCGTCGTCAAGTGGACGGGCGTGCGCTTCAGCGACGTGGCCGACATGCTCGGCCTCATTCCGGAGGTGCACTACTGCCGCTTCGTCGCCTCCGACCGCTTCTACGCGGACGAGCCGATGACCACGCTGCGCCACCCGCAGGTGATGCTCGCGTGGCTGATGAACGACGAGCCGATCCCGCCGCAGCACGGCGCTCCGCTGCGGCTGATCGTCCCGTTCCGCTACGGCAACCGGAGCGTCAAGGCGATCACCGAGATGACGTTCTCGACGCCCGGTCCGCGCATGCCGCCGCTGCCGGCCTGACGCACCGATCGCGCCGCCCGGGTCTCGACCCGCCCGCCCCGCGCGCACCGCGGGCCGACCTGTGCCTCGCGTCGGCGAAGACTCCCGGACACGCCCGTGAGCGTGCGCCCGTTCGGTGGTAGAGTGGGCCGGTGAGGAGGGGGACATGCGCCTTCCGCAACTCGTCTGGCACGGTCTGCTGGTCGTCGTCCTGACCGTCGCGGTTTCGGCGCAGGAGCCGCCGCAGCGGCCGACGTTCCGTAGCGGCATCGACGTCATCGAGGTCGACGTCACCGTCATCGACGACGACGGGCGCCCGATCCCGGACGTCGACGCGTCCGAGTTCACCGTCCGCGTCGACGGGGAGGAACGCCGCGTCGTGCAGGCGCAGTTCATCTGGCTGCGGCCCCCGCAGGAGAGCCTCCCGCCGCCACTCGAGTCGCAGCAGTTCTTCTTCACGACGAACACCGAGCAGCGGCGCGGCCGGCTGATCGTGATCGCGGTCGACGAGGAGAGCATCCTCTTCGGCGAGGGCCGCCACGTGATGCGCGCCGCCGGCGACTTCATCGACCAGTTGACGCCCCTCGACCGGGTCGCGCTCATGGCGCTGCCGACCGGCCAGTACATCGACTTCACCTCGGACCTCGACCGCGTCCGGGAGGAGGTCGCGGGCATGGCGGGTCGTGGATCGCGGATACGCCGCAATCTCAACATGGGCCTCTTCGAGGCGTACCAGATCAGCGAGTACCGCGACACGGACATGCAGGAGGTCGTGACCACGCGGGAGTGCGGAGAGCTCCTCGACCGGGACTTCGGCTGCGCCAACCGGGTGTTCATAGAGGCCCGGTCCATCGTGGAGGAGGAGCGGTTCCACGCCCTGAACACGCGTCGCGGGCTCGAGGCCATCCTGAGGGCGCTCAGCGACTACGAGGGGCCCAAGGCCCTGGTGTGGATTGCCGGCGGACTCGTGCTCGGCCGCGAGCAGGCGTTCCTCGCCGAGATCGAGGAGCTGGCCGCCGCCTCCCGCACGACGGTGTACGCGCTCAAGGTCGACGCGCCGCAGATAGATACGAGCGAACAGACGTCGCCCCCCTCGCCGCAGGAGGATGACCGCATGCGGGAGGCCGGCCTGCAGGCGGTCACCGCGATCGCGCGCGGAGAGCTCATGCGCGCCCACTACAACCCGGGGCCGATCTTCGAGCGCCTGGAGCGGGAGCTGTCGGGCTACTACCTGCTGGGCGTGGAGGCGCGCCCCGAGGACCGGGACGAGGAGCGGCGCGGCATCGAAGTGTCGGTGCGGCGCGGGGGGGCGCGCGTGCGGGCGCGGCGGGAGGTGAGCTTCGCCGCGGACACCGACGTGAGCGTCGACGAGCGCCTCGCGCGGATGCTGCGCTCTCCCGTGGTCACGACGGACCTGCCGGTGCGGGTGGCCACCTACGCCTATCGCGGCGCCGACGATGGCTCGGTGCGGGTCATGGTCGCCGCGGAGGTCGGGGGCGAGGTGGACATCGCGTCGGATCTGACCGTCGCCTTCGCCTTGCGCGACCCGGTGGGGACCGTCGTGTCGACCGGCAAGCGCAGCATCGCCGCCGCGCTGGCCGTGACGCCGGCCGGACCGGTGCGCCGGTACACCGCCCCGATGGTGGTCGGCCCGGGCGACTACACGCTGCGGATCGCCGTGGTCGACGGCGCGGGGCAGCGGGGCAGCGTGCACCATCCGTTCCGGGCCGAGCGGCGGTCGGATGGACCGCTCGCCGTCGGCGATCTGACCCTGGCCGAGAGGCCCTCCACGCCGGGTGAGTTCCAGACCCCAGTCGAAGCGCGGGTGTCGAGCGGCTGGCTGCTTGCGTACACGGAGCTGTACGCCGACGGATCGTCGACGTTCGATCAGGCTCGCGTCGTGGTCGAGGTCGCCGACGACGAATCCGGCCCGGCGCGAGCTTCCGCCGACGCCGTCCTCGGCGGCCCGACTGAGAACCCCCGGCGGTTCGTCTCGGCTTCCGTGGCGGTGGACCACCTCCCGCCGGGTCGGTACGTCGCTCGCGCCCGGGTCCTCCGCGCCTCCGACGAGGTGGCTCGACTCCATCGCCCGTTCCAGATAACCGGGTCGCCGTAGTCATGCTTGTCGGAGCGGGGCCGGGCCGGTCGCGCGTCAGGCCGCGGCTCGCGGGTCCGCTCACGCACGAGGGGCCGGGGCACATGAAGGCGCTGGCGCTCGTTCCGGTCATGCTCCTGCTGGTGAGCGCGCCCCGCGCCGCCGCTCAGGGGCAGGATGCGGAGGCGGTCGACCTGGAGCGGCTGACGACGGACTTCGGGAGGGCCGCCAGCGCTTTCGGGGTCCGGTTCGTGATCGTCCACCTCAACGATCTGACGACCGACGCCCTGTTCGATGCGCCGCTCAAGTACTCGCTCCGTGCCCAGGCGCGCAACGCGACGATGTTCTACGTGGAGGGCGCCGCGAACGACGACATCGAGCTGAGCACCGATTTTCGCGTCCAGCAGGGGGCGGAGGAGCTTGAGGCGCGGACCGTCGACATCGCCAACTTCGCGCCGGGCGCTCGCCTGTCCGCGGGGGACGACATTCGGGGCATCATCGTCGGCGCGACGCACTTCGACCCGCGAAGGCCGATTCATGTCTACTACGGCGCCCTGCGCGTCACTTTCGAGTTCTCTCCGAGTGTGCTTGCCCAGATCGTCGGGAACTGACACCGACGAGCACGAATCGGGTGCTCGGGGCCCGGCACGGGCGCCGGCGCCAGGTCACGCCGGGCGTTCTCCCCGCGGCATCCGCCGGTACGGCCAGGGTCCTCCCTGGCTCCGGCCGTGAGAAGGACGTAGCCGCTCATGGCGATCCGCGAGAGCCGACCGGCTTCTTTCGCCACCCGGTGTCGGCCGTGGACGGCTCGCGCGAGGGCGGTCCTGCTGGCGCTGGTCGTCTGCGCGCCGGTCGCGGCTCAGGAGCCGCCGATCCCGTCCCGTCCCCCGAGCAACGCGAGGATGGCGGAGCGCCTCGAAGCGGTGGCGGCGGTCCGGGATTCGCGCCTCGACAACATCTACGCCAACGCCTCGCGGCTGGAGGTGCTGCTCGGGCTGCCTTCGCCCACCGGCGGGGCCGAGCAGCTGGTCTACCGGGGCGCGGTCGCCACGGAGATGCTCAACGCGGGGCGCACGGCGGAGGCGGTCGACGAGTTCGAACGTCTTCACCAGCTTCTCCGGACCGGCGCCGATCCACCGAGCGACCTCCCGGTCGGGTTCCGCGACTCCATGCGCCGCTCGCGCGGCATCGCGCACCTGCAGCGAGCCCAGCGCGACAACTGCTTCCCTCCGCGCCCGGCTGCACGCTGTGCGATGCCGGTCGACGCGGCGGCCGCGCCCCCGGATCCGGACAGTACCCGGAGGACCATCGCGTTGTACGAGCGGATGGCCGAGGACGACCCGGCGGACCTGGTCGCCCGCTGGGTGCTCAACCTCGGGCACATGTGGGCGGGCGAGTACCCCGACGGCGTGCCGCCGGCGTGGCGGATCCCCCGGTCGGCGTTCGGGTCGAGCACCGGAATCGCCCGCTTCGTGGACGTCGCACCGAAGCTCGGTCTCGACGCCGTGGGTCGCTCGGGCGGCAGCGTGATGGAGGACTTCGACGGCGACGGCGATCTCGATCTCATGGCGTCGTCGTCGGGACTCCGGGACCAGCTCCGGGTCTTCCGGAACAACGGGGACGGCAGCTTCGACGAAACGACGATCGAGGCCGGCCTGGAGGGGATCGTCGGTGGCCTGAATCTCGTCCCCGCCGACTACGACAACGACGGCCATGCCGACGTCCTGGTCCTCAGGGGCGCGTGGTCGAATCGGCCCCATCCGAACTCGCTGCTCCGGAGCAACGGCGACGGGTCGTTCACGGACGTGACCGAGGCGGCCGGTCTGTTGCGGGGCGCTCCGACCCAGACGGCGGCCTGGGGTGACTACGACAACGACGGCGACGTCGATCTCTTCGTCGGCAACGAGTCGGAGCTCAGCCTGGCGTATTCGTATCCCTCGCAACTGTTCCGGAACAACGGGGACGGCACGTTCAGCGACGTTGCCTATCTGGCGGGAGTCCAGGTGGTGGGCTTCGTCAAGGGGGTCGCCTGGGGCGACTACGACAACGACGGCCGCCTCGACCTCTACCTGTCGCGTCTCGAGGAGCCGAACCACCCGTTCCCGCACGACGGGCCGCCGCCGGGCGGGCAGTGGAGGTTCCGCGAGGTCACCGCCGCGGCCGGGGTCGAGGCGCCCCTGAACAGCTTTCCGACGTGGTTCTTCGACTACGACAACGACGGCTGGCTCGACCTCTACGTGGCCGGCTTTCGCGATTCGGTGGGCGACGTCGTGGCCGAGTATCTCGGCGAGCGCCGCCCCGCCGGGCATCCGGTCCTGTACCGCAACCGGGGCGACGGCACGTTCGCGGACGTCACCGCAGCCGCGGGTCTCGCCAGGAGCATGCCCACGATGGGCAGCAACTACGGCGACCTGGACAACGACGGGTTCCTCGACGTCTACCTGGGCACGGGCTCTCCCTACCTGGAGATGCTCGTCCCGAACCGGGTGTTCCGCAACGCCGGAGGCGCACGCTTCGAGGAG
>JAPOWL010000684.1:0-6749 GCA_026707615.1 Acidobacteriota bacterium
GGGAGCGCGGCGGGAGGCCGGGGGCCGGGCCCTCGGAGCCGAGCGTTCCTCTGTCGCGGCGGCTGCCGCGGGGGCGCGGCCGCCCCGGCGGCGCGCCTGCTGTTCGCCCTCGGCGAGGAGCGGCGCGACGCCCATCCACAGGACGAGCGCCGTCGCGACGGTCGCGAAGCGGTGGCGATGCATCGAGTACTCCTTGGTCACGGGTCTCTGTTCGGACTTCCCGATGCCTGGCTCAAGCATGTACCGTGCCAAACGCGGCAGGGCCGGTTTCTCCCGCACTCCCGTGCGTCCCCGAGCCCGCCGCTCGTCCGCCGGAGGGGACACCTGTCCCGTCGGCAGGCCGGTCCGTCTTTGTCAGCAACCCCATCTTCGTTCAGAATAGCGGGCGGTACGCGCGCCGGCGCGGGACGCCCGATCCACGGATGGGCATCCGGGGCGGGTACCGTGAATCCGTGCCGACCGGGAACGCACCACCGAGAGCCGTCAGGTGACGGGTGGTGGGCTGGGGGCGAAGGGGAGAAACGAGAATGACGACCGGCAAGTCGCGGAGGATGCGTCGCGGTGTGCGGGCACTGGTGGTGCTGGGTATCGTCGCCGTCGCGGCGACACCCGTGGTGGCCGACGATTGGGCCCAGTGGCGAGGTCCGGATCGACTCGCAGTGTGGCAGGAGGACGGGATCGTCGAGTCGTTCCCGGAGGGCGGCCTCGAGGTGAAGTGGCGGACGCCGCTCCGGTCCGGCTTCGCGGGTCCGGCCGTAGCCGGCGGGCGCGTCTTCGTGCTCGACTGGATGGAAGACCCGCAGTCGCGCACCCTTGACGGGACCGAGCGCCTGGTGGCCCTCGACGAGGAGACCGGCGAGGTGCTCTGGACCCACGAGTGGACCACCACCTACCGGATGCTGATGGCCTCCTACGCCGTCGGTCCGCGCGCCACGCCCACCGTCGACGGCGACCGCGTCTACGCGGTCGGAGCCACCGGAAGGCTCTTCTGCTTCGACGCCGCGAGCGGGGACGTGCTCTGGAGCAAGGACTACATCGCCGACTACGACACGAGCGTCCCGACCTGGGGGATTGCCAGCGCCCCGCTCGTCGACGGCGACAAGCTGATCGCGGTGGTCGGCGGTGAGCCCGACGCGCTCGTCGTCGCCTTCGACAAGCGCACCGGCGAGGAGATCTGGCGCGCGGTCGAGGTCGTCGGCGAGATGGGCTACGGGCAGCCCGTCATCTACGAGGCGGGCGGCGCGCGGCAGCTCATCGTCTGGCACGCGGCCGCGCTCGTCTCCCTCGACCCGGAGACGGGCGAGGTCTACTGGTCGGAGGACTGGGAGGTCGGCGCCGGGATGTCGGTGGCGACCCCGGTGCGCAGCGGCGACTACCTGCTGGTCTCGCAGTTCTACAACGGGTCGCTGATGATGCGGCTGAACGCGGACCGCCCGGCCGCGACCCTGCTCTGGAAGGGATCGAGCCGCAGCGAGATGCCGGACCAGACCCAGGGGCTGCACGCGCTCATCACCACGCCGCTCATCATCGGCGACCACGTCTACGGCGTCGGGAGCTACGGCGAGCTGCGCGGCCTCGATGCGCGGACCGGCGAGCGGGTCTGGATGAGTCCCGACATGACGACCCAGGAGCGCTGGGGCACCGCCTTCCTGGTGCGGCATCGCGATCGGTACTTCGTCAACAACGACAACGGGGATCTCATCATCGCGCAGTTCACGCCGGAGGGCTACGTCGAGCTCGATCGGACGAAGCTGATCGAGGCCGACGGGAGCGCCGGCATCGGAGCGGGCCCCAACCGCCGCTGGGACCGCGCGATCAACTGGACGCACCCCGCCTACGCCAACCGGCACATCATTCAGCGGAACAACAGCGAGATCGTGCGGGCGTCGCTCGCCGCCAGCGACTACTGAGCCGGCGACATCGAGCGCGGACATCGAACGGCGAACCGCGGCGGCTCGACCGCCGCACGAGGACCCATGAGGAACCGAAGACACCCGATTCACTCGGCGGCTGCCGCGTGCGCCGCGATTCTCCTCCTCGCGCCCCCGGTCTCTTTCGCGGAAGACTGGCCCGAATGGCGCGGGGCCGGCCGCGAAGGCGTCTGGACCGAAGACGGCATCATCGAGCGGTTTCCCGCGGACGGTCTCCAGGTGAAATGGCGGACCCCGGTCAAGGGCGGCTTCGCAGGCCCGGTCGTCGCCGACGGCCGCGTCTTCGTCCTCGACTTCGATTTCCTGCCCGAGACGCGGGTCATGGACGGCACGGAACGCATCCTCGCGCTCGACGAGGAGACCGGCGAGGTGCTGTGGACGCACTCCTGGGAGACGGCGTACCGCAACCTGCAGCTCTCGTACGCCACCGGCCCGCGCGCCACGCCGACGGTCGCCGGCGACCACGTCTACGTGCAGGGTGGAGCGGGCATGCTGCTCTGCCTGCGCGCCGACACCGGAGAGGTGGTCTGGCAGCACGACACGGTGGCCGAGTACGACACCACGGTTCCCGTCTGGGGAACGTCGAGCTCCCCGCTCGTCGACGGCGACCGCGTCATCGCCCTCATCGGCGGCGAGCCCGACGCGCTCATCGCCGCCTTCGACGCCGCGACCGGCGAGGAGGTGTGGCGGGCGATCGACGTCGTCTCGGAGATGGGCTACGCGCAGCCCATCATCGTCGAGGCGGGCGGCGTGCGGCAGCTCATCGTGTGGCACCCGGTCGGCGTCAGCTCGCTCGACCCGGAGACGGGCGAGGTCTACTGGGAGCAGGAATGGGATTCCCCGTCCGCGATCACCGTCGCGACGCCCGTCCGGAGCGACAACTACCTGTTCTTCAGCCAGTTCTACGGCGGTTCGCTGATGCTCCGGCTCGACACCGATCGGCCGGCGGCAACGTCGCTGTGGGAGATCGCGGGGACGGGCGAGATGCCCGATCAGACCGCCGCGCTCCACTCCCTGATCACGACGCCGATCGTGGAGGACGACTACATCTACGGAGTCGACAGCTACGGTGAGCTGCGGGGTCTCGATGTGACGACCGGCGACCGGCTCTGGGTGAGCGATCGGATGACCGTCCAGCGCCGCTGGGGCGCTGCGTTCATCGTCCGCCACGGCGACCGCTACTTCGTCAACAACGACGCGGGGTTCCTCATCATCGCGCAGTTCACGCCCGAGGGCTACGTCGAGATCGACCGGACGAAACTGATCGAGGCGACCTCGCGCGCCGGCTACGGCCCGCGGCGCTTCGAGGACCGCGCCGTGAACTGGACCCATCCGGCCTACGCCAACCGCCACATCGTGACGCGGAACGACAACGAGGTCATCCGCGTCTCGCTCGCCGCCGACGACTACTGAAGGCCACGGACGACACGGCGCACGATCGCAGGCAGACCCCGGGGGCGCCCTTCGCGCCCCCGGGGCGCCTCCAGGGGTTCGGCGCCGCACCACGTGCGTTGCAGTGCGTTGCGCCCGCGGACTCCCGACGTGCCCGTCAGGGCGCGCTACCTCCCGCCCCGGCCCCGGGGCCTCCAGCCGTGAACGCGTGGGCCGCGTGAAGAAGACCGAGGCCAAGCTCTACGTCGCGGAGGGTCCGGCGGATGCCCATCTGCTGCGCGGGCTGCTGGAGTCCGAGGGGTTCACCGCCTTCGTCCGCAACGATGGCACGGTGCCCCTGCGGGCCGTGGGCCTGTTCGAGATGGAGACGCTTCCGTCGGTCTGGGTGCTCGCCGACGACGACGCCCAGCACGAGCGCGCGGCGGCGATCGCGGAGGGGTACGCGAGCGGCAAGCGCCGCCCACCGGAGCCGGCGGGAGAATCGTGGCGCTGCCGGTCGTGCGGCGAGAATGTCGAGGCTCAGTTCACGGCGTGCTGGAGCTGCTCGACGCCGCGCGACGGGTAGCCGCGAATCCGGGCGGGGGCGCCCGGATCGGATCAGCGCGGGGACTCCACGGGTTCCGGCAGCGCGTCCGACGGGTCGCGCAGGTAGACGCGGGACAGGTAGTTGAGGGCGATGGCGGCGCCCATCCGCTGCGGCATCGTCGCAATGAGGGGACCGGCGAGGGCGAGGAAGAAGGCCGCGCCCTCCAGCCAGTTGCTGATGCGGAAGCCGAAGTAGATGCCCGCGATGCCGGCCAGGATCGGAATCCGGTCCATCACGATCCAGAAGAACCAGATGTCGCCCTGGTTGCGCAGGTAGACCAGACCGCACACCGCGCACCGGCGGTGCAGGGTGATCCAGCGCACGAAGAGCGACCCGCGCCCGCAATGCGGGCAGCGGCAGCGCAGTCCCCGCCAGAGCGTCGGGAACAGGCGCGGCGAGGCGTGCGTGCGCGGCGACGTGACGGGGCCGACCATCCCTGCTCCGCACTATACTGAACGGCGGCATGACTCGTGCAGCGTGGAGGCGGCTGAGCTCGCACCTCGCGCGGCCGGGCAGGACGGCAGGGGAGAGGAGAGAGCAGATGAGGCCTGGAACGAAGGAGCGCCGCAGCTGGCCGGCCCTGGTCGCGTGCGGTTGCCTGGCCGCGCTCGGCATGCTGGCGAATCCGCCGGCGAAGGCGGCCGAGGACGTGGTGGTCGCGAAGCCGGAGTCGGTCGGCATGTCGTCGGAGCGGCTCGCGCGGATCGACGAGTTCGTGCAGGAGTACATCGACAACGACCGCATCGCTGGGGCGGTGACCCTGGTGGCCCGTAAGGGGAAGGTGGTCCACTTCGAGGCGCAGGGCTGGCGCGATCGGGAGGGCGGCGTCCCCATGACGCGCGACACGATCTTCGTCCTGATGTCGATGACGAAGCCGGTCGTGTCGGCGGCCCTGATGATGCTGTTCGAGGAAGGGAAGTTCCTGCTCGACGACCCGATCGCGAAGTGGATCCCGGAGTACGCGGACCACAAGGTGCGCATCAACGCCGACGGCGTCCGCCCGCAGGTAGTCCCCGAGGCGCGTCCGGTGACCGTCCGTCACGTGCTGACGCACACCTCGGGATTGACGCTGAACCCGCAGGGCCGCGGCCTGAGCGAGGAACAGATCAACTACGTCACCAACCATGGCCAGGGCTGGCCGACGCTGGCCGAGCGGGTGGCGCACGCCGCCGTCATCCCGGGCGCCTTCCATCCCGGCGACGAGTGGCAGTACGGCGACTCGACCGACTACGTCGCGGTACTCGTCGAGAAGATCTCCGGGAAGTCGATCGACGACTTCCTGCGCGAGCGGATCTTCGAGCCGCTCGGCATGAGCGACACCTACTACTACGTGCCGGAGGACAAGGTAGAGCGGATGGCGTCGGTCTACCGCCCGGACGAGAACGGCAGGATCGAACGCATGATCAAGCCGAGCTTCGTCAAGCCGACCCGCATGTTCCGCGGCATCGCGGGGCTCGCGGGCACCGCGGCCGACTACTACCGCTTCGCGCAGATGATCGCCAACGGCGGCGAGCTCGACGGCGTCCGGCTCCTGGGCCGCATGACGGTCGACAACATGATCAGCAACCACATCGGCCCCGACCGGCCGGTCTACATCCGGGGCGGGGGCTACGGCTTCGGCCTGGGCTTCGGGGTGCTGACCAACTCGGCCGAGGCGCCCGATGCGCTCTCGATCGGCAGCTACACCTGGGGCGGCGCCTACGGCACGCTCTACTGGGCGGACCCGGTCGAGGATCTCATCGGCATCCTGATGATCCAGATCCGCCCCTACAACCACCTGAGCATCCGGCCGCTCTTCTCGAACGTCGTCACCCAGGCCGTCGTCGACAGCCTGTCGGACCAGCGGCCGAAGATCATGGGGCGCCCGACGCCCCGGTAGGAGTTTGCCGCGAACGTGCCATGGGGAATCCGTGTGCGCGCGGACTCCCAACGCGCTCGTCAGGGCGCGCCAGCTGCCCGGCTCGTCCGGGGTCCGCGCCGTGCGCAGCGGGTGGATCCCGGGTCGAGCGGGCCGGATGGCCGGCGGAGCCAGCCTTCCGCGCTCGAGAACCCGCGGCCTCAACGCCCCGGGACGCTCGCCGGACCCCGACCGCGGTCCTCGGCATTGAGACCGCTGCTCGTGGCTCGCTGCCGCAGCGCGTAGCGCTACGATCGATTCAGAATCCTGCCGCGTCCAGCGCCTGGTGGACGGCCCGGTAGGGCGCGCTGTCGGGCGGGTGCAGGTCGGCCGCGGCCTGGCGAATCACCGTAGCCGTTCGCGGGAGGGTCGTTGCGGCCGGCATATGCACCGTCAGTCCGCGGAAGAAGATCTTCTCGATCAGGTCGCGGTTGGCGGCTCCGACGCCTTCGACCGAGCGCCCCGTGGCCAGGTTCGTGCCGCCCTCGACGGCCAGATAGAAGGCGTGGCTCAGGATGGTCGAGTTCAGGTGCTCGCCCCCGTAGCAGCAGCCATCAGGGCCAGGGATGGTGGCCACGTACCGGCCCCGGATGAAGATCACTCCCGCGAAGCTCCCGAAGCACTCGCCATCGACGTACTCCGAGCAGTAGAACGCGAACTCGATCCGGTCGCGGTAGGCTCGCGGCTGGATGGGAGGCCTCGGATTCGAGAGCGAGCGAATCGCGCCGCCCGCCCCGTCGATACCCAGCTCGTAGCTGCCGGTCGCCCCGTCCCCCTCGTGGAAGAATCCGGCCGAGATTCCGAAGATGTCGGCGAGAGCCTCGTTGGCCGCTGAACCCTGCGCGGAAGCGAGAATGAAGCGCCCGT
The DNA here is from genome assembly GCA_026707615.1 of Acidobacteriota bacterium. Classification (GTDB taxonomy): domain Bacteria; phylum Acidobacteriota; class Vicinamibacteria; order Vicinamibacterales; family UBA8438; genus JAGWAJ01. The sequence continues at coordinate 6,674 of JAPOWL010000684.1, forward strand.
CGTCGCTGCAGGCGGCCGGGAACTCGCCCTCCACGAGGTCTCCGTCGTCGGTGCGGGCGAAGCCCGGGAAGGTCGT
>JAPOWL010000684.1:6759-7459 GCA_026707615.1 Acidobacteriota bacterium
CTGTCGGTGAAGCGCCGCGGGCCGAACCGGTACGACTCGCCCTCGATGAAGGCATCGATGAGCCCGAATGGCGACCCCGTGCGTCGGGCGACCGAATAGAAGACGACCCCGTGGGCCAGCTCGTGGCCGACGACGTGCAGCGCCACGAGCGGTTCGCCGTTCGGCGCCTCGGGACCTCGGTACCGGCCGAAGGCGTAGACGCCCCGACCCTCGGGACCGAACGGGGGAGGCGCGGCGAAGGCGTTGTAGCCGTCGAAGGCGTTGACGATGCCGATGATGCGGCCCCGGCGGCCGTCGACGCCCTCCCAGCCGTGCTGACGGGCGAAGTAGTCGTAGGTCCAGCCCATGTGGACGTGACCGTCGACCACCGCAGGGCTCGCCCAGTCGTTGTCCGCGTCGGCCGCGATGTCCTGCGACGTCCAGCGCCGCACGTTCCACGGTCCGGGCGCCGCCAATCGGTCGAGGCGTGCCTCGTCGAAGCCGATGTCGAGGGTGACGATCTCGCCGGGGCGGAGCTGGTCGTGCGCCTCGAACCGGCCGCCCTCGAGGATCGTGCTCACCTTCTTGCGGTCGCCGAGGATCCCCATCCCGGTGCCGATGGCCGACTGCGTGCGGAACGCGTCGATCGAGTGCACCAGCCGGCCGTCGGCGGCGCTCGCGAAGTGATAGTGGCCGTCGTCGAACGCCGCGCCGTAGGCGA
>JAPOWL010000286.1 GCA_026707615.1 Acidobacteriota bacterium
CCTCGGCGAGCGACAGTCTCTCCACTGGACGCACCATGCCGATTCCGAATGATCAGTCCATCATGCTGCCGCTCCTGAGACGGGTGGCGGACGACAAGGTCCATCGAGTTCGCGATGCGGTCGATCATCTCGAGCAGCACTTCGGTCTCAGCCGCCGAGAGAAGCGCGAGCTGAAACCCGACGGTCGACGTTCTGGCACGCCACAACCATTGATTCCAAGCTCCTTCAGCAGTTCGACGAGTTGCACGCGCCGAGCGCCAAGGGAAGCACCGTGAGTCGGGCAGCACATACTGAGGTGTCGTAGGAGAGCCGATGGGGATACCGGACTACCAGACCATAATGCTCCCGCTATTGGAACTTGCCGGAGATACGAAGGTTCATCGGGTCCACGATGCTGTTGACCATCTGGCCCGAGAGTTCAACCTCACCGAAGGGGAGAGGCAAGAACTGATACCCAGTGGCCGGGTGCCGCGCTTCCACAACAACGTGACGTGGGCGCGGACCTACCTGAAGAAGGCTGGGCTACTGGAGGACCCGAAGCGTGGCGAGTTCCGCGTTACGGAACGAGGCAGGCGTGTTCTCGCAGAGGGGCACTCGCGCATTGATGCCAAGTTCCTGACGCAGTTCGAGGAGTTCAGGGCGTTCAAGTCCGCTCGCCCGGGTCCGCGACCGGATGGCGAGACGGATCCGCCAGATGAGCATTTTCCCACGGAGACTCCGGAAGACGCGCTGCAGACTGCCTACCAGACGCTAAGGAAGAGCCTCGCGGCTGACCTTCTTGATCAGGTGAAGCGATCGTCCCCGGCCTTCTTCGAGCGCTTGGTGGTGGACGTGCTCGTTAGCACGGGGTATGGCGGGTCGAGAGAGGAAGCAGGTGAAGCGATTGGGAAGGCCGGCGACGAGGGAATCGACGGCACCATCAAGGAAGACCGCCTTGGATTGGACATTATCTACATCCAAGCCAAGCGCTGGGAGAACACTGTCAGTCGGCCCGAGGTCCAGAAGTTCGCCGGGGCCCTGCAGGGGAAGCGAGCGCGCAAAGGAGTCTTCATCACGACCTCCTCGTTTTCTCGCGAGGCGCTCCACTATGCGGCGAACATCGACACAAAAGTGATCTTGATTGCTGGCACGCAACTCGCCGAACTCATGATCGATCACGGGGTAGGCGTTACGACCGACGCAACCTACGAGCTGAAGCGAATCGACGCAGACTACTTTCCGGAAGAATGAAGCATGCCGCCGTCAGATGCCGACCGCGCGGCCTGGCGGGTTTACCGGAGCGCGGAGTCAGGGTGTTGACGGCGCTTGAACGCGATTCTCCTGGGCAAGGTCGTCGACGCCTACTCCAACAGGCCCGCCAGGGCCGATGCCGACTCCAGGCCGGTGTCGGACTCCGAGAGGCGTTGGCGCTGGCGGCGGGTGAGCCACTCGGCGCGGCTGCCGGCGGGGCCCCGGGTGACGGCGAGGACGTGGTCGATCTGCTCGGCGACGGCGCGGACGTGGGAGATGACGGCCACCATGCGGCCCCTGGCGGCCACCGCGCCCAGGGCCTGGACGGCGGCGTCGAGGTTGTGGCGGTCGAGGGAGCCGAAGCCCTCGTCGAGGAAGAGCGATTCGAGGCGGCCGCCGCTGCGGGCCATCATCTCGACCATGCCGAGGGCGAGCGCGAGCGAGGCGATGAACTGCTCGCCGCCGGAGAGGCTGGCGGGGGTCCGCGGCTGATTGGAGTCCCGGTCGAGGACTCGCCACTGTTCCTCCGTCTCCCCCGGATCCACGAACGAGTACCGGCCGGCCGTCATCTCCTCGAGCATCCGGGACGCGTGCACGAGCAGCCGACGCGATCGGCGTAGCGTCAGCCACTTGAGGAAGGCGCCGGGTTTCAGGGCGTCCTCGAGGTCTCCCAGCGCGCGTTCCTTCTCCTGAACCTCCGCCAGCAGCGAGCGGAGGCGCAGCACGTCGTCGACGAGCACGGAGAAGCGCTCTGCCTCTTCGCGGGCGCGGCGCTCCGCGAAGCGGGCGTCGTCGGCCGCCGCGCGGGCGCGGTCCACGATCGCATCGGGATCGTCCTCGTCGAGGTGGGCGTCGAGCCGATCGCCGATTGCCGTGAGCCGCACGCGGGCGGTGTCCGCCAGGTCGACGGCTTCGAGCGCCCGATGGGAAGCCGCGCGCGCCATCTTCTCGGTGGCGGACCGAATCGCTCCGATGCACGATTCCAGGGCGCCGGCATCTCGTGCGGCAACGGCGGCCGGGACCCCGGCGTCGACCTCCAGCCGGTTCGCCGCGTCGACGAGCACGTCGCGGTGCGCGTTGAGGTCGTGGACCAGCGCGTCGAGCGGCGCGTCCACCTCCTTCGCGCGGCGGCGCGCGATGCCGGCCAGGGCCGCCGCCGCGTCGTTGCGCCGGCGCTCGAGCCGAGCGCGCTCGGCCGCCCGTTCCGCCAGGGCATCCGCCCGCTCCTGCGCCGCCTTCGTCTGCTTGCGCACGGGGAGGATGTCCACGCGACGCAGTTCCGCGGCGTCCTCCGGCAGGGAGAGCCTCGGCCGGTAGTGCGGTGGGATCGAGCCGACGGCAGCCGCCAGGCTCTCGACGGCCTGGGCGGCGATCCGCTGCGACTGGGCGGCCAGCCTGTCGGCGCTGACGGCCGCCTCCCGGGCTACACCGGCCGCCGTCTCCCGCTCCGCCACTCCGCTTCGGAGCGCTTCCGCGAGGCGGTCGTGCCCGGCGAGGCGTTCCGCGGCGTCCGAGCACGCCGCGGCCAGGGGTACGAGCAGCGCGTCACGGTCGGGGAGCGCCGCCTCCGCGTCCAGGTCGGCGCGGATGTCCCGCGCGAGCTCCCGGCGCGCCTCCTGCAACGCGGCCGCGGCCGTCGCGGCGCCGGCCTCCGCGTCCACGGCCTGCCGCGCCAGACCCTTCCGCTCCGCGTCCAACGCCGTGGCTGCCCTGGCGGCCTCCCGCGCCGCCGCGTCCGCCGCGGCGTGGACCTGCACGGCCTCCGCCAGTCCGGTCGCGTCGGGCGCTTCCCACTCGGCGGGAAGCTGGCGCTGGCAAATGGGGCAGGCATCCCCCGCGTGCAGGTCGTGGGCGGCGGCTGCCGCCGACCCCGCGCGCCGGGCCGCGGCCAGGTGCTCCTCGGCCGTGCGGGTGGCTCGCGCCGCCGTGCGTTCCGTCTTCCTTGCCGCAGCCAGACGCTTCCCGCAGTCGTCCGTCTCCGCCCGGACGGTCTCGTGCCGCTTCCGGGCCTCGTCCGCGGCGGCCGCACGTTCGACGCACCGCGAGTGCTTCCGCTCCACCGTGGCCCGAAGCTCCTGCGCGGCGCGCACGGCCTCGTCGAGCGGCGGACGCTTCACCGCGTGATCTTCCGCTTCCGTCCTGGCCGCGGCAGCGAGCTCGGCCAGGCGCTTCGCCTCGGCGTGCTTCGCGCCCGCATCCCCGGTGCCGGCGCGCAGCGTGGCCGCCGCCTCCTCGCAGGATTTCGCGAGCGCGGGCAGTCTCTCCAGCGTCGTCAGTGCGGCGGCCACCTCTTCGCCGGAGGGCCCGTCGTCCGTGGGGATGCCGGCGAGAGCCTCCTCGAGCTCGGCCTGCTGGCGCCGCAGGGTGGCTTCCTCCCCACCGAGCGCCCGATCGAGAGCCGCGATCGGCGCCAGGCGGTCCGCCGCGCGATCCGTCTTCACCGCCTCCAGCTCCAGCCTCTCGATGACGCCGGATGCCGCCCGCTCCATCTTCTCCGCGTCTTGCATGCTCTCGAGAGCCCGCTCCGCGACCTGCTGGTCCCGGGTTGCCGTGGCCGCGCCCGCGGCCGCCGCGGCGAGAGCCGCCTGCAGTCGCTCCCGGTGCGCCGTCGGGTCGTCCGGGTACTCCGAGGAGGCCTGCTCGAGCCGGATCCGAAGCTCGGCGGCCTGCTGGCGCGCGCGCCCGGCCAGCCCTCCCGCCGCCTCCAGCTCGTCCGTGCGCCAGACCTGCCGCAGGATGCGGCTCCGGTCTCGGGGCTCGTCCTCCACGAGGAGGCGGGCGAAGCGCCCCTGCGGCAGGACCACGGTGCGCAGGAACGCGGCGCTGTCGAGCCCCAGCAGCGCGACGATGCGTTCGTTGACGCGCTTCACTTGCTCGACCTGCTCCACCGCCTCCCCGTCGTCGCCGAGCCGGCGAAGCTGTGCGCGGGCCTGCCCGACGCCGCCCTGCCCGCCGCGCCGCAGCGAGCGGGCCACCTCCCACGTCTCCCCCGACACCCGGAAGCGGAGCACGACGCGCAGGTCGGTCGACGTGTCGTTCATCAGCTCCTGGTTGGCGTGCGCCGTGAACGTCGTCTGGCCGTAGAGGGCGTAGGTGATCGCCTCCAGGATGGAGGACTTGCCCGCCCCGGTGTCGCCGATGATGGCGACGTGGTTGCGGTCCGTGAAGTCGATGGTCGGCGGGCGCGGGTCAGCACCAGCCTCTCGCCGAGCAGGCGAACGGAACGAGCGCAGGCCCTCGATGGTGAGGTGAATGGGGCGCACGTCAGCTCCCGGCGCCGGCCGGCCCCGCATCGGTTCGTCCCGTGGCGGCCGGTCCTGCGCCGTTGGGGTCGGGGTTCCGCTTCGCCGCCAGCCGCTCGAGCGTCTCCTGTGCGCTCGACGCCAGCGGCGTCAGCCCGAAGTCCGCCCCGGCGTCCTGGCCGGCGCTGCCCAGTGCCAGCGCGAAGAGGGCGCCGACCGCCTCGTGGGGAGCCTTGACGCCGCGCGCCGCGGTCGCGCGCCACTCCCGGAAGAGATCGTCGAGAGCGGGCTCGGCGGCGTCGTCGGTCTCACCGGCCGGGTCGATCGGCTTCACCGGCTGATTGGCAATGGTGTTGACCAGCTCGAACACGGCGCACTCCGGCGACCAGTCGTGCAGCCGGTCGGCGAGGTCGGGGACGGGATCGTCGGAGACGACGCGCGCCTTCAGGAGGCAGCCGTCGAGGCCGCCGTTCGCGGCCCGGGCCTCCAGCTCCTCGAGCGTGCCGGCGAACTCGGTGAGGGGCCGACCGCCGGGCAGGTCGCGCGTCTCCGTCCGCACGTCGTCCCCGATCGTCACCAGCACGGCCTGCTTCGCCTGCTGCCGCTCCCCGAAGTCGAGCGGGATGAGCGACCCGGCGTAGCGGCCCCGCGCCGTGCCGCCCGGCAGGAGCTGCGGATCGTGGATGTGCCCGAAGGCGCAGTACAGCGCCCGCTGGAGGCCCTCGGCGTGGGTGGCGTAGTCCTCGCCCACGGTGATGCGCCGCTCCGAGCGGGCCGGGCGGGCTCCGTGGAGATGCAGGTGCGCCGCGTAGAAGACGATGCCGCGCGCGCCGGCCCGGCCGTGCGCGTCGTCGAGCAGGCGCCGGTTCAGATCCTTGATGCCGTCGGCGTAGTTCCCCTCGAAGCGCGAGGGATCGTCGGCGGCGTAGTCGGCGATGGCGCTCGGCGCGATGAACGGCACGCACGCCACCGCGACCGGCTCCTGCGCGATATCCGGGTACTCGACCACCTCCGGCTCGGTGACCAGGCGCAGGCGGCGCGGCTCGGCGGCGCCGGCCAGCTCGTCGATCACGCGGAGCAGTACCGGCGAGTCGTGGTTCCCGGAGAGCACCAGGGTGGGCGCCACCGCCGACAGGCGCCGGAGCGCCCGCACGCCGAGCTCCAGGGACTCGTAGGGCGGGCGGGAGGCGTCGAAGAGGTCGCCCGTGTGCAGGATCAGGTCGGGGGCTTCCGACTCCGCGAGCGCGAGCAGCCCACGAAGGGCCGCCAGGTGGTCGGGCTTGCGATCGTGGCGGCCGTGCTTCTCCCCGATGTGCCAGTCTGTGGTGTGTAGCAGCTTCAGAGCTCGTCCTTCGGGCCGGCCAGTGCGCCGACGTTGCGGACGATGGCGGCGGCCCGGGCCCCGGCCGCCTCCTCGTCCTCCGCCGCCTCGTCCGGGTTGGTCGCGAAGGGCGGGAACGGGAAGCGGACAGGGATCGGCTCCGGCACGATGGGTTGCGAGACGACCATCGTCCCCGGCATGAAGCGCGTGGCGCGCTCGCGCAGGGCCGGGGTCAGGAAACGGTAGGCGTCGGACTCGCTGGCGTCGAGCCTCCCCGCCACCTTGAGCGACGCGTTGCGCGGCAGCGCCTGCGCCACGGCCGAGGCCGCCTGTTGCGCGCCGATCAGCAGCACGCCCAGCGACCGGCCCCGCTCGGCGATGTCGACCAGCAGGTCCCGGAGCGGCGAGAAGCCGTGGGCCGGGGCGTACTTGTTCAGCTCGTCGAGGACCACGAAGCGGAGCGGCGTCCGGCCGGTTCCCTGCTTCTCGCGCCACACGCGGTCGAGCAGGGCGCCGACCACGAAGCGCTGCGCGTCGTCGTGCAGAGTCGAGATGTCGACCACGTGGAGCTTCGCGTTCTCGGCCGAGACCGGTTCGAGGCCGCACCCGATCAGCGGCCCGATGTGCCGCCGCAGCCGCAGCAGCCGCCGCAGGAACGCCTGCCGGGTGCCGGACTGCGCGCGCCCGAACCACGCGTTCATCAGGCCTTCGTCGTCCTCCGCCACGACCTCTTCGAGCAGGTCGATGAGGTCGCCGAAATCGCGCATGACGTGCCCCGTGCCGGCCGAGGCGTCCGCCGGCTCGCGCTCGGCCAGGCGGTCGGGGTTGTAGCTGGTGTTGGGCGGCACGGCCTCGGCGATCACCACCGCTCCGGTGGCGTCGCCCTCCAGCCGGCGCAGGCGGCGCAGAAGCTGGATGCGGACCTGCTGCTCGACGAAGCCGACCTGGGTCGAGCGCTCGTCGTCGGACGAGAAGCAGAACTGCAGGAGCTGCTCGCGGATGAACTGCTCCGGCGTCCAGCCGTAGGGGTTCACGTCCGCCGTCCTGCGGGTCTGCACGTTGGCGACGATGCTTCCCGAGTCGCCGGACCGGCGCGGCGTGTAGAGGCGCACCGAGCGGAACGGGCCCGGCCGCTCGACGCCGAGGGCACGCCACTTCTCGCGCTCCTCCGGCCTGCCGGCGAACTCGGAGTTCGGACGGTCGAGGTGCAGCAGGTCCTCGCCCTTGGTGTTGAAGACCAGCGCCCGCACGCTCTCGCGGCCCGCTCGGCCGCCCAGGAGCTCCATGCCCTGCTCGGTCTCGAGGAGCTGGTAGAGGAGGAAGAGGGCGTAGGAGGTCTTGGTGGCGACGCCGGAGATGCCGGAGATCGAGACGTGCCCGCCGGAACGGCCGTCCACGAAGCGCATGTCGGCGTACACGGTGGCGCCGCCGAGGTCGAGGCCGACCGGCAGCTTCCCGCGCGTCATCTCGTCCTCGAAGAGGGCCACCGTGCGGTGCTCCCCGAGCGCGCGGGTCGCCGGCGCCCCGGCGTGCGGGGAGACGAAGAGCTCGGGGACGACGCGCAGCACGCGGTCCTCGGCCCGCCGGACGTGCTCCGCCGGCAGGGTACGGTCGACCACCC
>JAPOWL010000211.1 GCA_026707615.1 Acidobacteriota bacterium
ATGCTCGCGGATGGAAGGCGACTGCGTTCCGATCGCCGCGCGGCCCTGCCGGAGCACGTACTTCTGGATCTTGCCGGTCGCCGTCTTCGGAAGCTGATCGACGAACGACACCCTGCGCGGCGCCTTGAAGTGCGCCATGTGGTCGCGGGCGAAGGCGACGATGTCGTCGGCGCCGCAGGACGCGCCGTCGTTCAGCACGACGAACGCGTGCGGAGTCTCGCCCCAGCGCTCGTCGGGGACGCCGACGACGGCGATCTCGCGCACCGCGGGGTGCCGCATCAGCACGCCCTCGACCTCGACCGACGAAATGTTCTCGCCGCCGCTGATGATGACGTCCTTGAAGCGGTCGCGGATCTCCAGGTAGCCGTCCGGGTGCACGACGGCGGCGTCTCCGCTACGGAACCACCCGCCGCGCATCGCCTTCGCGGTCGCGTCCGGGTCGTTGTAGTAGCCGGCCATGACGACGTTGCCGCGCACGACGATCTCCCCGAGCGTGGCGCCGTCCCACGGCACGTCGGCGTCGTCGTCGTCTACGACGCGGAGCTCGCCGGACGTGACCAGCTCGACGCCCTGCCGGGCCTTGATCGTCGCCCGCTCCGCCGCGGGCCGCTCCCGGTGCTCGGGCCGCGGCTCGCAGACGGTGATGAACGGAGCCGTCTCCGTGAGGCCGTAGACGTGGATCAGCTCCCAGCCGAACTCGTCCTCGACCCGCTGGATGGTGGCGGCGGCGGGCGGCGCGCCGGCCGTCATCACCTTGACGCCCCGGGGCACCTCGCCGCGGTCGGCGGGCGGCGCGGTGGCCAGCATGATCAGCACCGTCGGCGCCGCGCAGAGGTGCGTCACGGACTCGTCGCGAAGCAGCCCGAACGCGAGGACCGGATCCACCGCCCGGAGGCAGACGTGCGCCCCGCCGACCGCGGTCACCGTCCACGTGAACGTCCAGCCGTTCGCGTGGAACATCGGCAGCGTCCACAGGTAGCGCGACTCGCACGTCATCGGCCAGTGGATGAGGGTGCCGACGACGTTCATGTACGCGTTGCGGTGCGTGATCATCACGCCCTTCGGGCGCGATGTCGTACCGCTGGTGTAGTTGATGGTCAGCGGGTCGTTCTCGTCGATCGGCGGCGCATCGAAGGCCGGCTCCTCGGCGGCGACGAGGGCCTCGTAGTCGAGCCAGCCCTCGCGCGCGCCCTCGAGCGCCACGCGGTGGACGACGTCCGGACACGACTCGAGCACGCCGTCGACCGCCTCCAGGTAATCCGGGTGCGCGCAGACGACCTTCGCGCCGCTGTGACCGATGATGTAGGCGATCTCCTCCGCGGTCAGGCGGAAGTTGATGGGCACGAGGATCGCCCCGATCTGGGGCACGGCGTAGAACGACTCGAGTTGGGCGTGCGTGTTCGGCGAGATGTAGGCCACCCGGTCGCCCTTCTGGACGCCGAGCCGCTGGAGGGCGGCCGACCACCGGTCCGAGCGCGCGAAGAACTCGGCGTAGGTGAAGCGGGACGAGCCGTCGATCACCGCCTCGCGATCGGGGTACAGCGCGCGGGCGCGGCGCAGGAACTCCAGTGGAGTCAGGGGCGTTTCCACGATGGTCCCGGATGATAGCATGCGGTCTGAAGCCGGCCGCCGGGCGCCCGGGATGGCTTCCGCCCCGGCAGGTCGGCCCGACACGCCCGAATCACCGGCCTCCACGGGGTGCGCGATGACCTTCGTTTCCTCTCTCGAACCGTCCGTGCTCTGGAGCCATTTCGACACGATCCTGACGATTCCCCGCGCCTCGAAGGACGAGGGAAGGATGCGGGACCACGTCATCGCGCTCGCCGAGCGCGCCGGCTGCCCGCATGTCGTCGACGGCGCGGGGAACGTGATCGTCCGCAAGCCCGCCGCCCCCGGGCACGAGGCGGCGCCGGTGACGATCCTGCAGTCGCACCTCGACATGGTGCAGGAGAAGAACGCCGACGTCGCCCACGACTTCGCCACCGACGCCATCGTGCCGCAGCGCGACGGCGAGCACCTGACCGCGACCGGCACCACGCTCGGCTCGGACAACGGCATCGGCGTCGCGACGATGCTCGCCGTCCTCGAGGCCGACGACCTCGTCCACGGTCCGCTCGAGTTGCTGTTCACGATCGACGAGGAGACCGGACTCACCGGTGCCGCGCAGCTCGACGCCGGGCTCCTCGCCGGGCGCCGGCTCATCAACCTGGACTCGGAGGAGGAGGGGTGCCTGTACGTCGGCTGCGCCGGCGGTGGGGAGAGCCGCATTGCGCTCGGCGTGACGGCTGCGGCGGCCGGTGACGGCGATCGGCCGGTGACGCTTGCGTTGACCGGCCTCAAGGGAGGCCATTCCGGCGTCGACATCCACCTGCAGCGCGGCAACGCGATCTGCCTGCTGGCGCGCGCTCTCTGGGCGGCGCACGTCGCGGCACCGTTCCGCCTCGCGCGGATCGAGGGCGGGAGCGCCCACAACGCCATCCCCCGCGAGGCGTTCGCCACCGTCGTCGTGAGCGGCGACGCCGAGCGCGAGCGCGTGGTCGCGGCGGTCGAGACGGAGTTCGACGCGATTCGGGACGAGTATCGGCCGGCCGACCCCGGCATGGCCCTCGCCGTCGGCGACGGCGGGGTCCCGGACCGGAGCTGGGCGCCGGAGACCACGGCGACCGTGCTCCGGCTGATCGCCAGCCTGCCGCACGGGGTCCAGGCGATGAGCTACGACATCGCCGGCCTCGTCGAGACGAGCAACAACGTCGCCACCGCCCGGGCCGCCGACGGATTGCTGGTCATCACGACCAGCTCGCGGTCGTCGGTCGACGCCGAGCTCGACGCGCTGCGCCGCCGCATCCGCGCGACGGCCGAGCTCGCCGGCGCGGCAGTGGAGACCGGATCCGCGTATCCGGGGTGGAAGCCGGACATGGCGTCGCGGCTCCTCGAGGTCGTCCAGCGAGTCCACGCCCAGGAACTCGGGTCGGAGCCGGAGGTCAAGGCGATCCACGCCGGACTCGAGTGCGGGATCATCGGCAAGAAGATCCCGGGCATGGACATGATCTCGTTCGGTCCGGTCATCGAGTTCCCGCACTCGCCCGACGAACGGGTGCACATCGACTCCGTGGGCCGCTTCTACCGCCTCCTGACCGCCACCCTCGCCGCGCTGGCGTAGAAACTCGACCCGCCACGCCTACCTTCGTCGCCTCCAGTGCGCACGCGGTGGGCATTCGTGGGGAGCGCGACGACGATCGAGCGGGGCAGAGGCGCTACGGCGTCTCCCCGGCCGCCGCCCGTTCCTGCGCACGCGACCCGGCGAGCATGTTGAACAGCCCGTAGTTCCCCTCGTGGCAGGCGTACTCGTAGACCGGCCCCGGGGTGCGCGCCATCGGCAGCGACCCGCTCCACGGCCGCGTCCACGTCCGCGGGTCGGTCACCGTGAACTCGTAGCCGAGGGTGTCGGGCCCGAGGCGCGTGAAGCGCTCGACGACGTGCAGCTCCCGGCTCAGGTTGGGACCGAAGTTGCGGATGAAGGCGTGGCGGTTGAAGTGCGTCGTCTCGACCACCAGCGTCTCGCCCTCCCAGCGGCCGCGCGAGTCGCCCGCGAACTGCCGGATCGCGGTGTCGATGTGCGGCCGCCCGTCGATCGGGATGAAGCGGACGTCGTGGATGTGCTCCTGCAGGATCGCCACCACGTCCGGCGTCTGCACGATCTGGTAGTGATTGTTGTAGGCGGTCGGGAACGACGGGACGCCGCGGTACCACAGGCACCGGTCGCCGCCGTCGAGCTGCTCCCACGTGTCGGTCGGCAGCCGGCCGCCCCGCACGTCGGCGATGTGCCGCCACTCCGGCGACGCCATCCACGCCTCGAGCTCCGGGGTGAGAGCCGGCAGGCGGCCGTTCGGCGGGTCGGTGACGATCGACGTGCGCCGGGTGGGCAGCACCGTCGTCCCGCGCTCCATCCAGAAGTTGTTGTAGGCCCCGGGAGCGCCGTCGACGCCGCGATCGACGCTTGCGCCGGCTTCCGTGCGAAGCGCGGGACGGTTCGCCAGGCGCGCGTTGCGGTCGGCCGCCTCCTGCTCGATGCGGGCCGCCTCCTCCTCGGTCAGGAACTCCTGGTCGCCCAGCGCGGCCGGACGCTGGAACGGCGTCAGCGTGGAGTTGTTCCAGATGCCCTGCAGGTCGGGGTCGCCCCACGGCGTACGCGGCGGCTCGCCGGCCACCTGCGCCTCGGCAAGGGCCGGAACCAGCGCCACCAACACGGCGACGGCGACGACGACGCCGGTACTGCGCTTGCTCATCGGAACCTCCTCGTCGGCCCATGTTGCCACAGGACGCAGCCGGAGCGACCGGATGATGCCGGGCGGCTGCGTGTTATGGTGGCGGCCATGGGCTGCTGCGAGGCCACCAATCCCGATCTGCTCGGTGCCGTGGAGGGCGCGGCGCCGCCCGGCGCCCGAGGCACGCCCCGGCGACCCGCCGCCGGCGAGCCGTGGGACCGGCGGACCACGCTGAAGAGCCTGGCCGCCGTGGCAGGCGTCGTCGCGGTGAGCGGCTGCGGCAGCGACGTCCCCGAGGGGGCGACCCGCGTACGCCTCGCCTTCTGCGGGCAGCTCCTGTGCGTCGTTCCCTATGAGGTGGCGCGGGTTCGCGACCACTTCGCGGCGGAAGGGCTGGCCGTGGAGCTCGTCTACACGCGGGGTGGCAACGCAGCCATGCAGGCGCTGGTCGGGGGCGCCGTCGACTACGCCGGAACCTCGTTCGACGTCGTCCTGCAGGCGGCCGCCAACGGCGCGCCGATCCGCCGCGTGGCCTCGACCGGAAGACTCCCGCTGTTCGCGCTGGCGGCGGCGCCCGCCGCGGCGGGGGAGATCGACGGACCGGGCGCCCTCGGGGGCCGGACCGTCGGAGTCTCCGCGCTCGGCAACGCCGACCACGCCCTGCTGCTGTTCCTGCTCGAGCGAACCGGCGTCGATCCCGCCCGGGTGCGCTTCGCGGCCATCGGCACGAACGTGTTCGACGCGCTGCGTCTCGGTCAGGTGGATGCGGCGATGCTGCAGGAGCCGGCGCTGTCGCTGATCGTCGAGGCCGGGGGGCGGGAGCTCGCGAACTTCATGGAGATCGAGGAAGCGCGGCGCCACCTGGGCGGCACCTACGAGTTCATGGGCGTTGCGGTGCGTGCGGCGGAGCGGGATCGGCGCCTGCCCGAGATCCGGAGCCTTGGCGCCGCGCTCGCGCGGGGTCTCCACGACACGCGGACGCTGCCGCCGGCCGAGGTGGTGGCGGCCCTCCCCGCGGCTCTCGTGGCCGGCGGTGACGTCGAGAGGCTCGAACGGGTCATCGACCGCTACCGGCTGTCGTTGTACCCGGAGCGGGTCGGTGTCGACGCCGACGCCGCCGCGCGCGTGGCGCGAGCCCAGGAGGTGGCGGGGCTCCTCCGGCCGGGGCAGGTCGACCTCGACCGCCTGCTCGACGCCGACGCCCTCGCCGGGTAGGAAGCGCGTCCTCGACCATGCTGCGCGTATCGGGGCTCGCCGTCGGCTTCGGGGGCGAGCCGATCCTCGACGGCATCGACCTCGATGTGGCGGAGGGGGAGTTCGCTACGCTCGTCGGCCCGTCCGGCTCCGGCAAGACGAGCATTCTGCGGGTGATCACCGACCTCCTCGAGCCACTCCGCGGGACGGTCGAGCTCGACGTGGGTCCGCGCGACATCGGGTTCCTCTTTCAGGACGACGCCCTGCTCCCGTGGCGCACGGTGCGGCACAACGTGGCCCTCGGCCTGCGCATCCGGGAGGTTCCGTCGTCCGACGCCGACGAACGGGCCGAGCACTGGCTGTCGCTCCTGGGCCTGGCCGGCTTCGGCGACCGGTACCCGGCCCAGCTTTCCGGGGGCCAGCGCAAGCGCGTCGCCATCGCGCAGATCCTCGCGCTTCGGCCGCGCCTGCTGCTCATGGACGAGCCTTTCGCCGCCCTCGACGCCATCGTCCGGACCCGCATCACGCAGGAGCTGCTGGACTGGGTGGAGCGGGAACGGTTGACCGTGCTGCTCGTCACGCACGATCTCGAAGAGGCAATCAGCGCCTCCGACGCGGTGCACGTGCTCGGCCAGGGGCCGCGGGCAACGATCCGCTCGCGGCACCGTGTTGCGATCCCGCGCCCGCGGCGCGTGCTCGAGGCGCGCGGCCACCCCGCCTTCGGTCCGCTGCTGCGGCGCCTCTGGGACGACCTCGCCGCGGGGGAGTCCCCGCAGGGTCCGGACGCTCCCGACGGGCCGGAGCCGCGGGCGCGTGCGGCTCGCGCGGAGGCGGCGCGCTCATGACCCGGCGGCGCGGGGCGGCGATGGGGGCCCGCCGCGCCGGCGCCCTGCTGGTTCTGCTCGCGGCCTGGGAGGGCCTGTCCGCCATCGCCTGGATCGACCCGTTCTACGCTCCGCCGCCGACGGCCGTGGGGCAGGTGCTGGTCACCCTGGTCGCCGGCGGCGACCTGTGGCCGCATCTCGGGGCGACGATCCTGGCGGCGTTCGCGGGACTTGCCGTCGGCCTCGTGGTCGGCGTGGCGCTCGGCTTCGCGGCCGCCCTGTGGCCCCCCGTCGCCGATCTCCTCGAGCCCGTGATGATCCTCCTCAACGCGATCCCCCGCGTCATCCTCGCGCCGCTCTTCGTCATCTGGCTGGGCATCGGACTGGCCTCGAAGCTCGCGCTGGCAACCGTGCTCGTCGCGGTGCTCATCTTCTTCGCCGTGTACAACGGCGTGCGGGAGGTCGACCCGCGGCTCGTCGAGCGCATCCGCACGCTGGGCGGCGGAAGGCGCCTCCTGGTGCACGAGGTCTACGTTCCGTCCGTCACGAGCTGGGTCCTCGGCAGCTTCAAGGTCGCCGTCGGCTTCGCCTTCACCGGAGCCGTCGTCGGCGAGTTCGTCGCGTCGAGCCGGGGGCTCGGCTACCTGCTGCAGTTCGCCCAGAGCACCTACAACGCCGCCCAGACGATCGCCCTCATCTTCGTCATCATGGCCGTGGTGCTGCTGCTGTTCGCCGGAGCCGAGCGGGTCGAGCGGCGCCTCCTGCGCTGGCGCCACCTCTGAACCGCCGGCGGCAGGCCGTTGCGCCGCCCCTCGCGCGCGTGACCACCTCGTGCACGTTGCCGTGGACGGGCGCCTGACCTACCGATCTCGGCGCGGCGGCGTGATGGTCGCGCCCGCGAGCTCCGCGACCGCGGCCAGCGTCGTCTGCGCGGCGTTGAGCCCCAGTCGGAAATCGTCGTCCGTGTACGTCACGTAGAGGTCGGTGGGCTGATGCCAGTGGGGATTCCAGCCGGCGCCGATCTGCATGCCGCGTTCGTTCTCGCGCAGGCTGATCGACGGCGTCTCGTTCATGAAGGGGGTCGAGTCGGTATTGGTCATGTGCGGACCGACGGTGGCGG
>JAPOWL010000036.1:0-1730 GCA_026707615.1 Acidobacteriota bacterium
GAGCTGTCCGCGGAGTTCTCGCGCAATCGCCGCGCGAGCTACTCGTCGCCGGTCGGGGCGACGTTCGGGGGTGCGCGCCACGCCGTCTTCCTGACCCGCAACGCGCTGCTGGGTCTCGACCCGGCGACCGGGCGGACGCGCTTCGAGCGGAGCTGGAGAGCGCGCATCCGTGCCTCGGTCAACGCCGCGACCCCGCTCGTCGTCGGCGACCGGATCTTCGCGTCGGCGCAGTACGGCACCGGGGCCGGCGTGTTCGAGGTCGACGGGAGTCGCCTGCGCGAGCTCTGGACCTCCGACGACGCGCTGTCGAACCACTACGCCACCAGCGTGCACCGCGACGGCTACCTCTACGGCTACCACGGCCGGCAGGAGTTCGGGCCCAGCTTCCGCGCCGTCGAGCTCGCCACGGGCGACGTGGCGTGGAGCGAGGACCGCTTCCGCGCCGGCACGGTCACGCTGGCCGGCGACCTGCTCGTGGTGATGCGGGAGACGGGCGAGCTGGTGCTGGCCGAGGCCACCCCCGAGGCCTTCCGTCCCCTCGCCCGCGCGCAGGTGCTGGCGCCGATCGTGCGCGCCTACCCGGCCCTCGCGGCCGGCCGGCTCTACGTCCGCAACGGCACCACGCTGGTTGCCGTCGACCTCCGCCCGTAGTTGCGGCGGCCGCCGCGCGGCCTGCGGCGGGGGTTGGCCGCGCTACGGGAACACGCCCCGCTCGAGGTAGGCCTGCGCGACGCGACGGATCGCGAGCAGGAAGGCCGCCGTGCGGAGGTCGTCGATGCCTTCGGTCTCGTGCATCAGGTCGCGGATCTGGTGGTACGCGGTGACCATCGTCTCCTCGAGACCGGAGTTGACGATCATCAGCTCGTCGACGGGCCGGACGACGGCCGCGCGCTCGTCGGCGGCGAGGCGCGCGCCGGTGGCGCGTTCCACCGCCCGCAGCAGCCGGTCCTCCGCGTGCGCCTGGTAGCGCGCCTCCAGGCGGCCGAAGCGGACGTGCGAGAGGTTCTTGAGCCACTCGAAGTACGACACGATGACGCCGCCCGCGTTGGCGTAGACGTCGGGAATGACCAGCGCGCCGCGCTCGCGCAGGACGGCGTCGGCCTCCGGGGTCGTCGGCCCGTTGGCGCCCTCGAGCACGATCCGCGCCCGGACGCGCGGTGCGTTCGCCGCCGTGAGCTGGTTCTCGAGCGCGGCGGGAATCAGCACGTCGCAGTCGATCTCGAGGGCGGCCGTCCGGTCGGCGGAGGTGGTTGCGCCGGGGAACTGCAGGATCGTGCCCTGCGCGGCGACGTGCGCGCGCACGCGCGCCGGATCGAGGCCCCGCGGATCGGCGATGGCGCCGTCGTGCTCGGCGATGGCCACGATGCGGGCCCCCGCGTCGTGGCAGCACTGCGCCGCCCAGTAGCCGACCTTGCCGAACCCCTGGACGACGATCCGCTTGCCCTCGAGACCGGTCGCGAGCCCCAGCCGCCGCATGTCGTCGGCCTGCGCGCAGGCCTCCTGCAGGACGTAGAAGACTCCCCGGCCGGTCGCCTCGACCCGCCCGAGGACCCCTCCCTGCGACTCCGGCTTGCCGGTCACGCAGCCGAGGGCGTCGATCTGGCCGGGACGGAGCGACTGGTAGGTGTCGGCAATCCACGCCATCTCGCGCGCGCCCGTCCCGTAGTCGGGGGCCGGCACGTCGACGGCGGGCCCGATGAACTCCTTGCGGGTCAGCTCGTTGGTGTAGC
>JAPOWL010000036.1:1740-7403 GCA_026707615.1 Acidobacteriota bacterium
GGTAGCGGCGGGTGATGCGCTCGAGCTGCTCGACGTCGTAGCGGCGCGTGTCGACCTGAATCGCGCCCTTCGCGCCCCCGAACGGCACCTCGACGATGGCGCACTTGTAGGTCATCAGCGCCGCGAGCGCCATGACCTCGTCCTCGTCCACCTCCGCGCTGTAGCGAATGCCGCCCTTGACGGGCAGGCGATGCTGGCTGTGCTCGGCCCGCCAGGCGCGGACCACCTCGATGCTGCCGTCGCGTTGCCGCGCCGGGAAGTCGAAGCGGTACAGGCTGTTGCAGCGCTTGATCTGGTCGAGCAGCCCGGCCGGGTAGTCGGTGAACGCGGCCGCGCGGTCGAAGTAGCGGCTGACGTCGGTGTAGAAGCGCCGTTCGGGCATCGAGCTGCGGACCGGCGGTGGTGTCGCCACACCCCCTCCCGTATTCTCTCACGGGGTTGCCGCCCCGGAGGTGCAGACCGCAATGGCTGAGTTGCTTGTCGTGGTGGGGTTGGTGCTGGTGACGTCGGCCGCCTGCTCGCTGTTCGAGGCCGTGCTCTACTCGGTGCCGGCCAGCCGTGTCGAGGCGCTCGACCGGGCCGGGCGTCCGTCGGGCCGCATCCTGAAGGGCATGCGCCGCCACGTCGATCGGCCGATCGCGGCCGTGCTGTCGCTCAACACCATCGCCAACACCGGCGGCGGGGCGGTGGCCGGCGCGCTGGCCGGCAGCCTGTTCGGAGCGGCCGGGGCCGGCGTGCCGACCTTCTCGGTCGCGTTCACGCTGGCCATCCTGTTGTTCTCCGAGGTCATTCCGAAGACGGTCGGCGTGGTCTACGCGCGCAGCCTCGCGCCGCTCGTGGCGCGCCCCCTCCAGGTGCTCGTGCTCCTCTTCCGGCCGCTCGTGGCGGTGACGCAGCTCGCCACCCGGCTGGTCTGGAGCGGCCAGCACGAGCCGCGCATGTCGGACGACGAGTTGCTGACGCTCGTGCGGCTCGGGCTCGGCTCGGGCGATCTGCGCCACGACGAGGCGCGGGTCATCCGCAACGTCCTGGCGCTCGAGAAGCGCACCGCGGCGGACGTGATGACGCCGCGGCCGGTGGTCTTCACGCTCCCCGCGTCGGTCACCGCCCGCGAGGCGGCGACGCTTCCCGAGCTGGAGCGGTTCAGTCGGGTTCCCGTCTACGCCGACGACGATCCGGAGGAGCTCGTCGGCCTCGTGCACAAGGTCGACATCCTGACCGCGGTGGCCCGCGACCGGTTCGACGCGACCGTCGCCAGCCTGATGCGGCCGATCCACTTCGTCGTCGACACCGCCCCGCTCGACCGCCTGCTGCGGACCTTCCTCGAGCACCGGCGGCACCTGGCGGCGGTCATCGACGAGTTCGGCGGCTTCGAGGGCATCGTCACCCTCGAGGACCTGATCGAGGAGCTGCTGGGGCAGGAGATCGTCGACGAGTCCGACCGGGACGCCGACCTGCGCGAGCTCGCGCGGCGCCGCCGGCACGCGCTGCGGGGCAGCGGGACGTAGCGCGCCCTGGCGGGCGCGTTGGGAGTCTGCGCACGAGCGACACGTTTGCGTCGCCTGTTGTGGGGCGCAGACTCCAGGCGCGCCCTGGCGGGCGCGTTGGGAGTCTGCGCACGAGCGACACGCTTGCGTCGCCTGTTGTGGGGCGCAGACTCCAGGCGCGCCCTGGCAGGCGCGTTGGGAGTCTGCGCACGAGCGACACGCTTGCGTCGCCTGTTGTGGGGCGCAGACTCCAGGCGCGCCCTGGCAGGCGCGTTGGGAGTCTGCGCACGAGCGACACGCTTGCGTCGCCTGTTGTGGGGCGCAGACTCCAGGCGCGCCCTGGCAGGCGCGTTGGGAGTCTGCGCACGAGCGACACGCTTGCGTCGCCTGTTGTGGGGCGCAGACTCCAGGCGCGCCCTGACGAGCTACACGACGCGGTGCAGCAGCTCCTCGTGGGCCCCGAGGCGGCGGCAGTTCTCGGCCGCGACGGCCAGGCTGCGCTCCAGCGTCTCCTGTGTGAGCCAGGCGACGTGCGGCGTGACGATCACGTCTTCGCGCTGGAGCAGCGGACTGTCGGCCGGCAGCGGCTCGGTCTCGAAGACGTCGAGGCCGGCTGCGCCGAGGTGGCGGCGTGCGAGGGCGTCGATGAGCGCCGCCTCGTCGACGAGCGCTCCCCGCGCGGTGTTGACGAGGACGGCACCACGTTTCATGCGGGCGATCGCGCCGGCGTCGATGAGCCGTTCGGTGTCGGCGGCCAGCGGGAGGTGCAGCGAGACGACGTCGCTCTCCCGGAGCAGATCGTTCAGCGAACGCTGCTCGCCGACCGCCTCGGGCTTCGGGCTGCGGCTGGCGAAGAGCACCCGCGCGCCCATCGCCGCGAGCACCGGCGCCAGCCGGCGGGGGACCGCACCGTAGCCGACGAGGCCGATCGTCCGGCCGCTCACCTCGCCGTAGCGGTCCTGGACCTCCACCGGCTGTCTCCACCCCTCCCCGGCGCGCGTCGCCGCGTCGAGGCGGGCCACGCGGCGCAGGGCGGCGAGGATGAGGAGCAGCGTCATCTCGGCCACGGCCTGCGTGTTCGTGCCCGGCATGTTCGAGACCGCCACGCCGCGCCGCCGGGCCGCGTCCAGATCGATCGTGTTGACCCCGACGCCGATCTTCTGGACGAGCCGGAGCGCGGGAGCCCCGGCGAGCACGGCCTCGGTGACCGGGTCGAGCAGGTGCCAGAGCACCTCGGCGTCCGCCATCGCCGCCCGGTAGCCGGCGCGGTCCGCGACGGGGCAGATGGCCACGCGCAGCCCCTGCCGCTGCTCGATCTCGGCCACCCGGCGCGTCAGGCCGGGACCGGCGGCGTAGTGGAGGACGACCTTCATGGCTGCGGGCGGCCGCTATCATACGCGCACGGTGACGGTTCCGAACGCCGGGACCGCGGGCGGCACCGTGGTCGATGATTCAGGTCGTCCCGGGACGGGAGCCGTCGCAGGCGTCGTCTCCAGCCGGCGGGAGGCGGTGGAGGCGGAGCGGGGAGTTGCCCGGTGACATGACGGTCGGAGACGCCGGGACGGACGGCCGCGCCCCGATCGTTGCGGCGCTGCGGCGCATGGGGCTCGCGGGCCCGGGCGCCGCGCCGGCGATGACGCCCCTCGCGGGCGGAGTCTCCTCCGACATCTGGCGCGTCGACCTGCCGGACGGTCCGGTCTGCGTGAAGCGCGCCCTGCCGCGCCTGAAGGTCGCCGCCCTCTGGGAGGCGCCGGTCGAGCGCAACCGCTACGAATGGGCCTGGATGCGGGAAGCGCAGCGTGTCGCCCCCGACAGCGTTCCGCCGCTCGTCGCGCACGACGCCGAGGCGGGGTGCTTCGTCATGGGCTTCCTCGACCCGGCGCGCCATCCGCTCTGGAAGGAACAGCTCCGGCGCGGCAACGCGTCTTTGGAGACCGCCCGTGCGGTGGGGCGGCGGCTCGCCGTGCTCCATGCCGCGACGGCCGCGCGCGACGCGGTCCGGGCGCGCTTCGCCACCGACGACATCTTCCACGCCATCCGCCTCGAGCCCTACCTGGTCGCGACCGGCCGGCGCCATCCCGACCTCGCCCCGGCCCTCGACGCCCTCGTCGCCCGCACCGCGGCCACGAAGCACACCCTGGTCCACGGCGACGTCAGCCCCAAGAACATCCTGGTCGGTCCGCGGGGACCGGTCTTCCTCGACGCCGAGTGCGCCTGGTACGGCGACCCGGCCTTCGACCTGGCCTTCTGCCTGAACCACCTGCTCCTCAAGTGCCTCTGGACGCCCTCGGCGACCCCGGGGTTCCTGGCCTGCTTCGACGCGCTGGCGACGGCCTATCTCGACGGCGTCGCGTGGGAACCGCACGCGGCGCTCGAACGGCGCGCGGCGCACCTGTTGCCCGGCCTCCTGCTGGCCCGCGTCGACGGAAAGTCGCCGGTCGAGTACCTCACCGCGGAGGCGGACCGTGACCTCGTGCGCCGGTCGGCCCGGCCGCTGATCCTGCGGCCCGTGGACACCCTGGGTGACGTGCGCGACGCCTGGGCGGCGGCGCTGGAGAGATCGACTCACTGACGCGAGGCTCTTGTCGCCTTGACCTGAAGTCAATCGCCGGTAATGATTCAGGCACCGGATTTGCCACTGAAACCAGTACAGGAGCATTTCGTATGTTGAGTCACATGACTTACAGGAGCCTCCGTCGCCCACCCTTCCTTTGGGGCGACAGTTGGGATGGGTCATGGATCGGTCGGCGCCATTGCTCACATTCGCGAAAGCGCAGGAGGAGATTCGGCGTTTCGTGCGACGGCGTGGACCGGGCGCGCTCAGCTTCCCGCGCCATGCTCGCGAACGGGCGAGCGAGAGGAACTTCGATGCCCGGGACGTCGAGTACGTTCTCATGAACGGCAGTATCGACGAAGTCGACTGGGATGAGCGGTTCGGAAGCTGGAGGTGCCGGGTGAGGGGTACGGATGTGGACGGCGAGGATCTGACCGTGATAGTCGCTCTCGATCCGGCGTGGGAGCGGATCACGATCATTACCGGATTCTGAGAGATGCCAGGCGGACGACCTCCTCGAAGGTGCACCGAGTGCGGGACGCCGCAACGGCTCGTCCACGTGACGACCGATTATCGGGAATCAGGGCTGGACAACGTGCAGTTGGTTGACGCGCCGGTCTGGGAATGTGGTAGCGGACACCAGGAGATCGAGCTCCCGAACGCGGAGCAGCTTCATCGACTCCTCGCGAGCCTGGTCATCAGGAAGCCGGCGCTCCTGAGGGGACCCGAGATCAGGTTCCTCCGGAAGGAGCTCGGGCTGAGCGGCAGGGTGTTCGCGAACCGGCTTGGGATGACGCCGGAGCACTTGTCGCGCCTCGAGACCGGCGGGCGGAGCATCACCGCAACTATCGATCTGCTCGTGCGCCTGGCGGTGGGCTGGGAGCTGACCCGGCGGAGGCGGATCGAGTTTCCGCACGACGTTGAACCCGTCGTGACGAGGCTCGATGCCGCGCCGGACGCCGAACCTCACCGGGTACGGCACTGTGAGGACGCACCCCTCGCACGGCGCTGGGCGTCCGTTCCCGCATGAGTCTCCATCTGGATTCGAGCAGACCCCTCGCCGAGGCCGGCGGCGCGTTTGCTCTCAGACTGCGTGAAGAGTCCGCCGGTTTCGGATCCAGGCTGGCCGGTCGGCAGCTTCGCACGAAGTGCCTGAATCTGCTCAACGCGGAGCCGGCGAAGCCGCTGCTGTTGGACTGGACGGGTGTTCCCTTGGTGTCCAGCAGCTTTGCCGACGAGCTCGTCGGCAAGCTGTTCGCGTCTCTGGGGCCGCTGGCGTTCTCGGCGCGGGTACGGAACGTCGGCATGGACGCCACCGTCAGGGGCCTGGTCGACAAGGCGATCATGGAGCGTGCGGCGCAGGTGGTCAACGGGGCGGCTGTCGACCGCGACGTTCGATAGGCCGACGGCCGCCTATGTCGGCCTCCCGTCATGAAGGCCGCCCGGGCCGCCGGCCCGCGCGACGCAGCCGTCCCGGTGGAGCGATAGGGCGAGCGGTACCCCGAGCAGGACTGAATGACGACAGGGACCCATGGAATCGAGCAGGTCGCCGCGCGACGCGTGTGGGACTCGCGCGGGCGGCCGGCGGTGGAGGCCGAGGTCCGGCTCCGCGGCGGGGTGAT
>JAPOWL010000465.1 GCA_026707615.1 Acidobacteriota bacterium
GAGCGATGCGCCAGATCATCTTGGCCTGGATGCCGAGCATGACCAGCGCATCGAGACCGCCGTGTTGCGATACGGCGGTGGCGATGAAGACCTCCGAGCCCGAGCGCCGGGCGATCTCGTCAGCGCGCGCGCCGAGCCGGTCCAGCCCGGCTTCGACCTCCTCGCGCGTGCGAAAGGGGCCGGGTCCGGCCCGCTCGTTGCCTTCCAGCCTCCGGCCGAGCGCCCGCAGGTGCCGTTCGAACTGTCGTCCCTCGTCCAGGAGCGGTGGTTGGAGCGGTTTCGGAAGCCGGAGGAAGAGGATCAGCGGCACCAGGAAACAGACGGCGTACACGACGAGCAGGACGCCGAGCACGGCTGTGCCGAGGGTTGGATGGAGCGCGGTGGCCAGCGAGACGAGCTGGGCGGTCTGGTTGATGACCAGGCCCAGAAAGACGACCGTGCCCAGCGCACTGAGCGCGAAGGCAATCCGCGACCACCTGCTCCACATGCTCTATCAGAGGTGGACGCAGCAACCTCGCCGGTGGTTCCCGACGGTGTTCGGCCCCAGCCCCCACCGCCCGGGTAGCTAAGCTATAGCTACAGGCGTTCCACCGCCAGCGCGACGCCGTTGCCGCCGCCCAGGCACAGCGTGGCGACGCCCCGCTTCAGGTTGCGGTTCTTCAGGGCATAGAGCAGGGTGGTCAGGATGCGGGCGCCGCTGGCCCCGATCGGGTGGCCCAGCGCCACGGCGCCGCCGTTCACGTTCACCTTGTCGAAATCGGCCCCCAGCTCGCGCACGACGGCCACCGCCTGCGCGGAGAAGGCTTCGTTGAGCTCGATCAGGTCGACGTCGTCCAGTGTCCAGCCCACTTTCGCCAGCAGCTTCTGCACCGCCTCGACAGGCGTCATCAGGAGCCACTTGGCGGGACGTCCGCTGAACGCCTGCCCGACGATGCGGGCCATGGGCGTGACGCCGAGCGCGGCGGCGCGCTCCTCGGCCATGACGACGGTGGCCGCGGCGCCGTCGTTGACTCCCGGTGCGTTGCCGGCCGTGACCGTGCCGCCGTCCTTCTTGAAGGCCGGCCGCAGCCGGGCGAGCGCCTCGGCGGTCGTGTCGGGGCGCACCGCCTCGTCGTATTCGAGCCGGATCGGATCGCCCCGGCGCTGCGGTATCTCCACCGGCAGGATTTCGTCCTTGAAGAAGCACTCCCGGATAGCGGTCGCCGCCTTCCGGTGGCTGCCCGCCGCGAAGGCGTCCTGGTCCTCGCGACTCACGCTGTAGCGCTCGACGACCGCCTCGGCCGCCTCGCCCATCGACCAGTTCTCGACCGCGCACCAGAGCCCGTCGTGCATCATCGCGTCGAGCACCTGGCCGTTGCCCATCCGCATGCCGCCGCGCGCCTTGGGCAGCATGTAGGGGCAGTTGCTCATCGACTCCATGCCGCCCGCGACGGCGACGTCGATGTCGCCGGTGGCGATGCCCTGGGCCGCCAGCATGACCGCCTTCAGTCCCGAGCCGCACACCTTGTTGATGGTCAGCGCCCCGACGTGGTCCGGGAGCCCGCCGGCCAGCGCGGCCTGGCGGGCGGGTGCCTGGCCGAGCCCGGCCGACACCACGTTGCCCATGATGCACTCGTCGACCTCCCCGGGGTCGACGCCGGCCCGCGCCACCGCCTCGCGCACGACGCGGGCGCCGAGGTCCGTGGCCGGAAGCGTGTGGAGCGCTCCGAGGAACCTGCCCGTGGGCAGGCGCACGGCACTGGTGATGACGGATTCACGCATGGTGGGGTCCTTCCGTGACGGTGATCTTCTTGACTACGTCCGGGCCGAGGAGCTCGGCGAGGCGCGCGCGGATCGTGGAGCTCGCCCGGGCCGTCTCGCGCCGCCAGTGCTCGGTGCCGGCCGTGACCGCGAGCGTGCCGTCGGCGTGCAGCCCGACCACGGTGGCCCGCGCCGCCGCCGCGCCCACCGTTGCCGCCCAGGCCAGGCGCACCTTCGCCTGCGACAGGGGCTGCCGGCGGAGCAGGGGCGCCAGCGCGCGCACCGCGCACCGACCGGCGGGAACCATGGGGGCAGGCACTTCGGCTCGCTCACCGGTCGCCGCCGGCCGCGTCGCCCGCGGCCGGGCCTCGGCCGGCAACTGGGCTCAGTGTAGCATCGCCGCGTGCGGCTCGTGCTCGCTTCGGCCTCGCCCCGCCGGGCGCGCCTGCTGGCCGAGGCCGGCTACGCGTTCGACGTCGTCCCCGCCGGCGTCGACGAGCGGCGGCTCGGCGAAGAGGCCCCCGCCGCGTACGTCCGCCGGCTCGCGCGAGCCAAGGCGGAGGCCGTCGCCCCCCGCTACCCGGGGCGCGTGGTCGTCGGCGCCGACACCATCGTGGTCATCGACGATCTGGTCCTCGGGAAGCCGGCGGACGCCGCGGAGGCCGCCGGCATGCTCGGTCGCCTCGCGGGCCGGCGCCACACGGTGCTGACCGGCGTCGCTCTCGTCCGGGATGCGCGCTCCGAGGTCGCGGTCGAGCGGACCGAGGTCGCCTTCACGGCGCTCGACGCGGAGCGCATCCGCTGGTACGTGGGGACGGGGGAGCCGGACGACAAGGCCGGCGCCTACGCGGCCCAGGGGATCGGCTCGCGCTTCATCGAGCGCATCGAGGGGTCGTACAGCAACGTGGTGGGCCTGCCGATTCCGGTCGTCGGACGGCTTCTCGAACGCCTCGACGGCGCACCCGCGTACGGGCCCCCGGCGGCGCGCCGCCGTTGACTCGGCGTGCGCCACGGCGATATTCTTCGGGTTGCGGCTCTGAAAGGAACACGCTCCATGTCCAAGGCCCTGAGAATCGTCCTCACCGCGGGGGCGCTGTCGGTGGCGTTCGCCGGTCTCGTCTGGACGACGATGCAGGACGGAACGCAGTTCTACATGGAGGTCGAGGAAGTCGTGGCCGACCCGGAGGCGTGGGACGGCAAGGCGCTTCAGGTGCACGGCTACGCGGCCAACGTCCTGCGGCATCCCCGCAGCCTGGACTGGCGCTTCGAGATTACGGACAGCGTCGAGAACCGCGTCCATTCCATCCAGGCGGTCTACAACGGCATCGTGCCCGACACGTTCGACAACCACGCCGAGGTGGTGGCGACCGGCCGGCTCGACGGCGACGTCTTCTACGTCGACCGGGACGGCATCATGGCGAAGTGCCCCTCGAAGTACGAGGAGCAGCCGTCGGTCGGCGACAGCGCACGCACCGGAGGGTACGTCTCGGCCACGGACCGCGCCGACAACTGACGCCCGGCGCCGGGCGTCGCCTCCACGGACCTCGACCAGCAGGGCCGCACCCTCCGTCGCGGCCGGGCAAGGCGTATGGCCACACTAGGAACCTACACGCTGCTGGCGGCCTTCGTCGCCTGCGCCTACGCGGCGGCCGCCTGCGTGGCGGGCGCCCGCCGGCGCGTCACGCGGCTCGTCGAGAGCGGCATCGGAGCCTTCTATCTCGTCACCGCGCTGATGACGCTGGCGTCGGCCATCATGGTGCGCGCCTTCGTCACGCACGACTACAGCATCCGCTACGTCGATCGCTACTCCGATTCCGTCCAGCCGCTCTTCTACAAGCTGACGTCGTACTGGGGCGGCCTCGACGGGTCCATCATGTTCTGGGTGTTCCTGCTCTCGGTGTTCGGGGCGATCGCCGTCCGGAGCAACCGCGAGCGGCACCGGGAGCTGGTGCCGTACGTCGTGGCGACCGTGGCCGTCGTCCAGATGTTCTTCCTGTTCATCATGGTGGTGAACAAGAACCCGTTCGCCACCTACCTGCTCGAGGCGCCGGAGGACGGCCGCGGCCTCAACCCGCTGCTCCAGAACCCCTACATGGTCATTCACCCGCCCTCGCTCTACACGGGGCTGGTGGCGATGACGATCCCGTTCGCCTTCGGGATGGCGGCCCTCATCACCGGCTACCTCGACGACTCGTGGCTTCGGGCGGTGCGCCGCTGGACGATGTTCTCCTGGTTCTTCCTCTCGCTCGGCCTGACGCTGGGGATGATCTGGGCCTACGAGGAGCTCGGCTGGGGCGGCTGGTGGGGCTGGGATCCGGTCGAGAACGCGGGCGCGCTGCCGTGGTTCCCGGCCACCGCGTTCCTGCACTCCGTCATGGTGCAGGAACGGCGCAGCATGCTGCGCGTCTGGAACATCTCGCTGGTCATCCTCGCGTTCGTGCTCACGCTGTTCGCCACCGCGATGACCCGCACCGGCATCGTGCAGTCGGTCCACGCCTTCGGCGAGGACCCCGAGCTGGCGATGATGTTCGGCATCTTCATCGCCGCCGTCGTCGCGGTCAGCTTCGGACTCGTGATCTACCGGCTGCCGCTGCTGCGCGCGCGCAACGAGCTGGAATCGTGGGCGTCGCGCGAGGCGGCCTTCCTGGTCAACAACTGGATCCTGCTCTTCTCGGCGTTCTTCATCCTGTTCGCCACGATGTTCCCGACGCTCAGCGAGGCCGTGACCGGGCAGCGGATCACCGTCGGGCCGCCGTTCTTCAACAAGTGGATGATCCCGATCGGCCTCGCCCTGCTGCTGCTGACGGGGATCGGTCCGTTGCTGGCCTGGCGGAAGTCCACGCTCGTCAACCTGCGCGACCAGTTCCTGTGGCCCGCCGCGGTGGCCGTCGGAACGGCCGCCATCCTCTACGCGCTGGGGTTCCGCGTCTGGGTCTCGGGCCTCTGCTTCGCGCTCTGCGCCTTCGTCGTCGGCACCGTGGGGCAGGAGTTCGTGCGCGGTGCGGTCGTTCGCCGCGGCGTCACCGGCACGGATCTCGCCACCGCGATGATCGGCCTCGTCATGCGGTCGCGGCGGCGCTACGGCGGGTACGTGGTCCACCTGGGCATCGTGCTGATGATGCTCGGCTTCGCGGGGGCCGGCTACCGGCAGACGGAGCAGGTCCTGCTGACGCCGGGCGAGGACGTCGAGGTGGGCCGCTTCGCGGTGCAGCTGGATCGGCTGAGCATCACCGACGACGGGCGCAAGGAGATGCACACCGCGCACGTCACCGTGTTCGAGGACGGCCGCGAGGTCGGCAACCTCTACCCCGGCCGCTGGTTCTACCGCAAGCACGAGGCGGAGCCGACGACCGAGGTGGCGATGCGGCGCACCCTGGCCGAGGACGTCTACGTCGTCCTGGCCGCGTACGACATGGCCGACCAGTCGGCCAGCTTCCAGGTGACGGTCAATCCGCTCGTCAACTGGATCTGGCTCGGGTTCGCCCTGCTGGCCCTCGGGACGGGCATCGCGCTGCTGCCGGAGAGCCGCTTCGCGTTCCTGGCCGCGCGCGCACCGACCGATGCCGGCGGCGCGGCCCCGGCCGGAGGGCCGATCGCCTCGGGCGCCGCGTCGGTGGCGCTGGTCCTGGGGCTGACGGTGGGTCTCGTCCTGCTGCTGGCCCTCGCCGCCGCTGCGGCCCCGGCCGCGGGGCAGGCAGGGCCGCCGCCGGAGTCCTTCACGGCGACGACGCCGCTCGAGGCCGAGCTGCAGCGGGAGCTCGTCTGCACCTGCGGCGACTGCCCGCACTACACCCTCGCCGACTGCCGCTGCTCTTCGCCCCCCCGCTGGATCGCGCGCGCGGACGGCTCGCAGCAGCTCGTCGCGGCGGGGGCCGAGTACATGCGGGGCCAGCTCCGGGAGCAGATCGAGGCGGGGCGCGACCGCCGCCAGATCCTCGACTACTTCATCGCGACCTACGGCAGCCAGGAGCCGCTCGGGGCTCCGCTCGACGAGGGGTTCAACCGCCTGGCGTGGCTCCTGCCGTACCTCATCGGCGCCGGTTGCCTGGTCGGCGTCGGGTCGCTGGCCGTTCGCTGGTCACGCCGGGACGCGCCCGCCGAAGAGGCGGCGTCACTGCCCGAGGCGGAAGACGCCGAGCTCGATGCGCGCCTGGACGATGAGCTCCGAGACCTCGACTGACGGCGGCTCGTTCCGTCCCTGGCACTTCTTCGCCCTCGCCGGCCTGGCCGGCGCGACCGCCGCCGTGTACTACGCCACGCCTCCCGACGCGGCGGCCCTCGTCCTGCTGGTGGCCGTCGTCGGCTCCGTCGCCTACGTGGGCTACGCCGCGTGCGGCCTCTTCCTGCCCCTGGTAACGTCCCGGCCCGCGGACCGCACGGAGATGGTCGGCGGGCGCACGCGGGCGGCCCTCGACCGCGAGAAGACGCTGGTCCTGCGCTCGATCAAGGAGCTCGAGTTCGATCGGGCGATGGGCAAGGTGTCCGACGCGGACTTCCACGAGATGGGCACGCGCCTGCGAGCGCGGGCCAAGCGGCTGCTGCAGCAGCTCGACGTCGAGGGGGCCGGCTATCGCGACCGGATCGAGCGGGAGCTGGCCGCGCGCCTGGCGGAGGCCGACGTCCCGCGCCCCATTGCACCGGCCCGCCGCGCCTGCGCCCGATGCGGGACGAGCAACGAGCCGGACGCGAAGTTCTGCAAGGGCTGCGGAGCGAGCCTGAGCGGCGAGCCCGCCGGCCCCTCCACGCCGCCCCAATCCCTGTCCGTGGCCCAGCCGTGACCTGCGATTCCCACTCCGCCCGGCGTGCTTCGCGGTCGGCGGCGGTCCGCGCGGCCGCCGCCTGCGGCGCGTTGCTCATCCTCGCGGCAGCGGTGGCGCCTGCCTCGGCCCAACCCGATCCGCGGCAGATGTCCGGCATCCCGCTCCCGGACCCGAGCCTGCCGGCCGGGACGGTTTCGGTGCGCGTCATCCGCGGGCAGATGACGAACAACGTCCCGGGCCAGCCCGTGGAGCTCCGGATCGGAGACGCGGTGGAGGTGGTCGCCACCGACGCCGACGGGCGGGCCACGTTCGTTGCGCTCGCCCCGGGGGCGACCGCGACCGCCGCAACGGACCTGGACGGCGTGCGCCTCGAGTCGCAGCCGTTCGCCGTGCCGGCGAGCGGCGGCACCAGGCTCCTGCTCGTCGGCTCGAGCGGCGGGGGAGCGGACCCGGCCGCCGAGGTCGAAGCGGGCGACGTCACGTTCGGGCCCGACTCGCGGCTCGCGGTCGAGCTGGGCGAGGAGTCGCTCACGGTCTTCTACTACCTGGACGTCCTGAATGCCGGCGGGGCTCCGGTCGACCCCGGAGAGCCGATCCGGCTCACCCTGCCGGCGGGCGCGCAGGGTGCGACCGCGCTGGGCGAGTCCGCCCCGAGCACGCGCATCGAAGGGGCCATCGTCTCGCTTCCCGGGCCCTACCGGCCCGGGGTCACGCCGTTGCGCGTGGCCTTCGTCCTGCCCTACTCGGGCGACCGCCGGGCGCTCGCACAGCCGCTGCCGGTCGACCTCGAGGGCCTGCTGCTGGTCGTGGAGAAGCGGGGCGAGATGAACGTCGCATCGGACCAGATC
>JAPOWL010000010.1:0-789 GCA_026707615.1 Acidobacteriota bacterium
TGCGGGGGTCCCTGGGCGTTGGCGCCGATGACCCCAACCGGTTTTGTGCCCCGGCGCACGCACCTGGGCCGGTGGGGCTGGGGCCGAGCACGGAGCCTGCGACGGGTTCGGCGGCGGTAGCATCCGCACGGCGGTGGGTGCGGGTTCCCGAACCTCCACGGATTGCGGCTCGCCGGCGGTCGACGTACGATGCCGGAGTCGCCTGCCCGGACGGCACTCTCGACAGAGCCGGCGCAGGCGGGCAGGGGGGGAGAGCGCCATGAAGCGGGCACGTGCGTCGTCGGCCTCCGCGATCGCGATTCTCCTTGCCGGCATCGGTGCGGCATGGGGCACCGGCGTCCTGGCCGCCCCGGCCGGCCGACAGGAGCAGCCGGCGGAACCGGCGATCGAGCGCGTCCAGCTCGAGGTCGTCGTGACCGAGACGAACCGTGACTCCGGGACCACAGTGGGCACGAGGGAGGGGCGCCGCAGGTGGCGCGTGCGCGCGATGACGGTCGCCGGCAACCGCGTCCGCGTCAGCGGCGAGGCGGTCCACGTCACTGCGACGCCGTCGCTTCGGGGGGACGGGCGCTTCTCCGTCAGCCTCGAGGTCCTTGCGCAACGACGGAACTGGACCGACGGGCCGGACACGGCCATCGATGCGCGCCTCGATGTCGTTCTGGACGACGGCGTGCCGACGATCGTGGCCGAAGCGTCCAACCCTGCGAACGACGGCGTGGTCGCGGTGGAGGTCACCGCGACTCTCCTCGACCGCCCCGCCGATCAGCGTGCCGCCCGGCACGGTGGAGC
>JAPOWL010000010.1:799-7340 GCA_026707615.1 Acidobacteriota bacterium
GAGCCGGCGCAGGCCCCGGCCGTTGATCGCGGGGACGTGGTCAGCAGCCAATCACCCGCAGGTGACCGCGAGCGCCGTACTCCAGGATGCGAGCGTCGCGCGTCACCAGCACGTACCCGAATGCACGTGCCGTAGCGATGATGATGCGATCCGCCGGGTCGCGCGGCGGCGTGCCCGGCAGCCTGGTCGATGACACCAGGACGGACGGCGGCATCGCGGCGAGAGTCACCGAAGGCAATTCGCAGTAGCGCTGGAACCACGGATCGGGGTCGAGAGCCAGCGCGATCTTCCCTTTCGCCGCAAGCATCGCGAGTTCCCACGCCGTGATGGGCGACACGAACATCCGCGCCCCGCGCCGGTAGGCGTCCTGCAGCCGGCTCGCGGCCGGTTCCCGCAGCGGATCGCCGTGCGCGGTCCAGATTACGGCGCAGGTATCGAGCAGGAACTCGGTCACCCCGCCTCACCGTGCAGCGTTCCAGTCCTCGTCAACCGGGTCCGTGAGGTCCGTACCAGGCGCGATCGTCACGGTGTCCTGCAACTTGCCGAAGACCTCGGCGAACGAACCGCGACGCTCGGCCGCGGGAGTCTCGCCGGCTCCGCCCGGCGGTGCGCTCCCAACGACCCGACGGAACACGAGCGAGTGTTTCTGCATGTCGACCTTCTCGGTCTCGTAGCCGGCCGCGAGCCACGCCTTCGTCATGACCCAGTTGCCGGGGTTGTTGGACCAAAGGGCTCGGTGCTTGCGGGCGGCCGGCGGCAGCCGCGCACCGATCACGCGCTCGATCTCGCCGAAGGTCATGGCCAGGTGCGCGCGTCCGGAATCACGCAGGTGAACTAGGAGCGGGGCGTACTTGCTGTTCATGAGGATGTGCTCCTTGCGGGGAGGGCGCGGCCCGTCTTCTTCGTGTAGAGGGGAAGGCATCCGAATCTGTCACGGTGTTCTCGGTGCTCAACCACGCCGGCCTTCGTCGACGGAAAGCGCACGCACAGTAGTGTGCCCATGTGTGAGTTTTCTGTCAAGCACGACGGTGCTGAGCAGAAACGATCAGCGGCTACGGCGGTAGCGCCGGCCTCTGGACCTGCCGAACGACGCGGCACTTGAGACGGCGGTCGCTGCCTGCCGAGGTCGGCCGGCAGTGCCTTGGGCGGGGCGGTGCCGGGGGTCCGCGGTGTCTAACCCGCGGCGACCAGCGGCCTGATCCGGCTGACGTCGGCGGTGGTACGAGCTCGGTCGAGGTCGTACATCCGCTGCAGGTTGAGCCAGAACTCCGGCGTCATCCCGAGCGCCAGTCCGATGCGAAGGGCTGTGTCCGCGGTGACGGATCGGCGCCCGCGGACGATGTCGTAGATCCGACGCGGAGGCACGTCGACCGCTCGTGCCAAGCGGTGCTGGCTGATCCCGAGCTCGTCGAGAATCTCGGCCAGGTGCTCGCCGGGGTGAATGGGTTCGTTGGCCGCCATGGGTCCACCCTCAGTGGTAGTCGGTGACCTCGATCTCTCGGGCACCGCGATCCGTCCAGCGGAAGCAGACCCGCCACTGGTCGTTGATGCGGATGCTGTGCTGGCCCTTCCGGTCGCCGCTCAACGCCTTGAGGCGGTGGGAAGGCGGCAACCGCAGGTCCGACAGAGCAGTCGCCGCGACCACGCGTTGCAGCCGCATCCGCGCCCGACGCTGGATCTCGGCTGGAAGCCGGCGGACCGGGCGGCCCTCGAAGACGCGCTCCGAGGCCGAGTCCCGGAACCGATCCACAACCCCAATCCTACCGTGAGCCGCGCGGCACGCTTGACATCACGGATCCTCCCGCGCAAAGATAGGCAGACGGTCGGTCTATGAATAGAAGGCCATGGCGCGAACAGTGAACGAGGCGGCGCACGCCGAGCGGCGGAGCGCGTTCCTGGATACGGCCCAGCGGTTGATGGGGACCAAGGGCTACGAGCAGATGACGATCCAGGACGTGCTGAGCGATCTCGGGGCCTCGAAGGGAGCGCTCTACCACTACTTCGACTCCAAGCAGGCGCTGCTCGAGGGCATCGTGGAGCGCTACGCGGAGGCGATGGAGGAGCACCTCGCCCGCTGCGCGGCCGACCCGGACCTGACCGCGATCCAGAAGCTGCGCGGGTTCTTCACCGGCCTCCGCCCCAGCGCGGCCGAGGTGCGGCTCAGCGTCGCCGCCGTCCCGACCTGGTATTCCGACGACAACGCCGCCGCCCGCCATCGCCTCCGCGTCCGGGTGACGGACCGGATCGTTCCGCTGCTCGCGGAGATCGTGAAGCAGGGCGTCGCGGAGGGCGTGTTCACGACCGGTTTTGCGGATTGGGCAGGCCAGATTGCGATCGAGTTGATCCTCGACGTCGAGGAGACAGCCGGCCGGCAGATGCTGGCCGTCGGGCCCGATGGGCTCGACGCGGCGAGCATCGAGCGCATGGCCGCCGCGTACGCCGACGCGCTGGAGCGGGTGCTCGGCGCCCCGGCCGGCTCGCTGGTGCTGATCGATCCCACCGCGCTGCGGGCGTGGCTGGACGTAACGAACGACACGAACGACGAGCAGCCCGGCGAGGCTGCGCGAAAACTGGAGGGGAAGACGCAATGGCACGGAACAACGACGTGAGACGCCGGATCGCGGCCTTCGCCGTGCTGGCCGGTCTGGCGACCGCGGGCACGGCGCACGCGCAGCTCGATCCCATCGAGATCATGAACCGCGTGCAGGACCTCTACCGCGGCGATTCGAGCCACGGCCAGGTGACGATGGAGATCGTTACCGAGCACTGGTCGCGTTCGCTGACGATGGAGTCGTGGTCGTACGGGGAGGATCACTCCCTGATCCGGATCCTGGCCCCGGCCCGCGAAGCGGGCACCGCCACGCTGATGGCGGACGACGACATCTGGAACTACCTGCCGCGGGTCGACCGGACCATCAAGGTGCCGGCCTCGATGATGGGCGGCTCGTGGATGGGGTCGCACTTCACGAACGACGACCTCGTGCAGGAGAGCCGCCTGGTCGACGACTACGACGTCGAGATCACCTTCGACGGCGAGCGCGACGGGATGCGGGTGTGGGAGATCACGCTCACGCCGAAGCCCGAGGCCGCGGTGGTCTGGGGCCGCGTCGAGTACACCGTGCGGCAGGCGGACACGTTGCCGGTCAGCGTCCTCTACTACGACGAGGACGGCGAGGTGGCCCGTTCGATGGAGTTCAAGGAATACGAGCGGATCGGCGGCCGCACCATGCCGCGCCTGATGGACATGCGCCCGGCGGACAAGCCGGAGGAGCGGACGACGATGCGCTACGACGACATCGAGTACGACGTCGGCATCGACGAGTCGTTCTTCTCGCTGCGCACCCTGCAGACCCGGCGGCGGTGAGCAGGCCATGAGCGAGTCCCCCTGGTCCCGCATCGGCTGGCGCAACGTCAGGCGCCACCCCAAGCGCACCATCCTCACCGCGCTGGGCCTGGCCGTCGGTTACGGCCTCGTCGTGTTCTTCATCGGCTGGGTGAACGGCCTCGTCGCCGAGATGGTCGAGAACGCGACCGGCCTGATGAGCGGCCAGATCGAGATCCACGATGCCGAGTACCGGCCCGAGCGCAGCATCTACGACACCCTCGGGGGGCGCGACGGCGTCGACTACGCGGCGCTGATGGACCGCATCGCGGAGGACGAGCGCGCGGTGGGGGTGGCGCCGCGGGTCTTCGCGGCCGGCCTCGTCAGCTCGGGCGAGGCGACGACGGCCGGCCAGTTGATGGGTATCGATCCGGCGCGCGAGACCGGTGTGACCCGGTTCCTCGAGGGGCTGAACGAGGGGCGCCTGCCCGAGACGGGCCGCAACGAGATGGCGATCGGGTCCGAGATGGCCCGCCAGCTCGAGGTGGGGGTCGGCGACGAGCTGGTGGTCGTCGCGCCGGGGGCGGACGGCTCCATGGGCAACGACCTCTACACCGTAGCCGGCATCTACACCACCGGCCTGGTCGAGCTCGATGCGACCAACGCGGTGCTGCCGCTCGCCGACCTCCAGGCGCTGGTGACGCTGGATCCGGCCCGGATCCACGAGATCGTCGTGGCCACGACCGACCCGTTCCTCGCCGACGACATGGCGGCAGGCGTCGCCGCCTCCCTGGGTGCGGACGACCTGGGGATGGAGGTCGCGTCGTGGACCGAGCTGAATCCCGTCATCCTGGAGTACAGCGCGCTCATCGACAGCTTCTACCTGATCATCTACCTCTTCGTCTTCGGCATCGCCATCTTCGGGGTCGCCAACACGATGCTGATGGCGACCTACGAGCGACGGCGCGAGATCGCCGTGATGCTGGCGATGGGCGCGGCCCCGGGCGCGATCGTGAAGGCCATCCTGTACGAGGCCGCGGCGATGGGGCTGCTGAGCGTCGCCGTCGGAGTGGCCCTCTCGCTGCCCCCCATG
This sequence comes from Acidobacteriota bacterium, assembly GCA_026707615.1. GTDB lineage: Bacteria > Acidobacteriota > Vicinamibacteria > Vicinamibacterales > UBA8438 > JAGWAJ01. The sequence continues at coordinate 5,215 of JAPOWL010000010.1, forward strand.
CTGTGGTGGGCCGCCGCTCCGGTTGACATGAGCTGGCTGTACGGCGGCGTGACCTTTCAGGGGGTTCTGGTGCGGCCCGTGATACGGGTCGCGCTCGACCCGACGCACTGGGTGCAGGCGGCGGTGGCGCTGTTCGCCACGGCGCTCGTCGCGGCCCTCTATCCGGCGTGGCGGGCGTCGCGCGTGCCGCCGGCCGACACGCTTTCCGGAATATAGCGGGGACAGGCCAAATGAAGGCACGACCTTCCATGCATCTCGGCGTCATCCTGATGCTGGCGCTGCGCAACCTGCGGCGCAACCTGCGGCGCACCGTCCTCACCGCGACCGCGTTCATCATCGGCGGGGCGCTGCTCACTTTCGCCCAGACGTTCGGGGACGGGACGCACGAGCAGTGGATCGACTCCGGCGTCCGCACCGGGAGCGGCCACGTCACGGTGGAGGTTCCCGACTTCCGCGTTAGCCGCAAGATCGAGGACCGGCTGCCGGGCAGCACGCTGCAGCTCGTCCGCAAGGCGGTCGACTCTTCCGCGGCTGCCGACCGGGTCACGGACGTCTTCTACCGGTTGACGATCAACGGACTCGCCACCTCGGCGTCCGGCGCGCGCGGGGCCCAGGTCCTGGGGGTCGATCCGACGATCGAGGCGGCGCTCAGCCCGCTCGACGAGCAGGTCGTCGAGGGGCGCTACCTGGAGAAGGACGACCGCCTTGCGGCCTACGTCGGAGCCGGGCTGGTCGACGCCCTCGACCTGCGCATCGGCTCCCGGCTGGTGGTGATGGCGCAGGACGCGCAAAAGGAGGTAGCCGGTCAGCTCGTGCGCGTCGTCGGCATCTTCCGGACGGGCATCAGCGAACTCGACGACGCCGTGATTCACGTGCCGATCGCGACGGCCGGGGAATGGCTGGGAACGGGCAGCGACGTCACCAACGTCGGCGTCATGGTCGACGACAGCCGCGCCGTGCCGGGGCTCGCCCGGCATCTGCGGCGGGAGCTGGCCGAGCCGATCGGCAAGGGGCGCACCACGGTGATGGACTGGCGCGAGGCGATGCCCGCGCTCTACTCCGCCGTCCTGCTCGACGAGTGGAGCGCGTACCTCATCCTGGGCATCCTCTTCGTCATCGTCGGCTTCAGCATCATCAACACCGTCCTGATGTCGGTCCTCCACCGCCACCGGGAGTTCGGTGTGCTCCAGGCGCTGGGGCTGACCCCGCGCCAGACCGGCTCGGTGGTGCTGGCCGAGGGGCTGCTGCAGACGGTCGTCTGCGCAATCCTCGGGGTGGCGGTGGGGCTCGGCATCACGGCCGCCTTCAGCGGAGGCATCGACATCAGCGGCATGACCGGTGACATGGAGAACATGGAGTTCTCCGGGGTGGTGGTCGACCCGGTCATCGTGCCCATGGTCACTCCGGTGCGCATCCTGTACATCCTCGGTTTCATGGTCCTCGTCGGCGTCGTCTCGTCCGTCTACCCCGCCATGCGGGCCGCCACCATCGACGTTACCGAGTCGATGAAGTTCGAGCGCTAGGCCAAGCGGAGCGGCAGGCGACGATTGGCGGGCGAGGGAGTCTGCAATGAGCGAATCGAACGGTTGCGCCGTGCGCACCGCCGGCGTATGGAAGGTCTTCGAGCAGGAAGCGGAAGAGGTGCAGGCGGTCCGCGACGTCAGCCTGACGATCGGCCGCGGCGAGTTCACGGCCCTCGCGGGGCCGTCGGGATCGGGCAAGACGACGCTGCTGAACCTGATCGGCGGGCTCACGCGCCCCACCCGCGGCGAGATCTGGGTCGCGGGCCAGGAGCTCGGGGCGCTTTCGAACCAGGAGCTCGCGCATCTTCGGCTCGAGCAGGTCGGCTTCGTCTTCCAGGCCTACAACCTGCTGCCGGTGCTCACGGCGCTCGAGAACGCCGAGTTCCCGATGCTGCTCCAGGGCGTGCCGGCGGCGGAACGCTCGGAGCGGGTCCGCGAGCTCTTCGATCGGACCGGCATGACGGGGCTGGAGGACCGGCGGCCGGGCAAGCTCTCCGGCGGGCAACAGCAGCGGGTGGCGGTGGTGCGCGCGGTGGCGAGCCAGCCGGCCCTGGTCCTGGCCGACGAGCCGACCGCGAACCTCGACTCGCACGCCAGCGAGGC
>JAPOWL010000051.1 GCA_026707615.1 Acidobacteriota bacterium
CATATACCGGCGCCGCGCGACGGGTGACCGCCGGGGTCGCCCGCCGCGCGGCGGGCGGGTGCGGCTCGGCGCCGCTCAGTCGTCGAGGCCGAACGCGAAGACCACGTTCCCGGCCGCAACCGCCACGTACTGCCGGCCGTCGACCGCGTAGGCCATCGGGCCGGAGTGGACGCGCGAGCCGACGTTGATGTGCCACAGCTCCTCGCCGGTCAGCGCGTCGAGGGCGAAGAACCAGCCGTCGACCGTGCCCCCGAAGACGAGATCGCCCTCGGTCGAGAGCAGCCCGGAGGTCGACCGCGGCGCGATCGGGTACTCCCACCGGATGTTGCCGGTCGCCGGGTCGATGGCGCGGATCCAGCTCTGGTAGTGGTCGATCGGCAGCACGTTGTTGCCGCCGCCGCCCATGTAGGTCTCGCCCTCGACGTACTCCTCCTCGCGGGTGAAGTACTCCTGCTCGCCGTCGAAGGCGTTGACGTAGAAGAGTCCGGTGCGCGGGCTGTACGCCGGCGACCACCAGTTCGTGCCGCCGCCGATCGGGGGCGAGACCACGACGCCCTCCGGGGTCGGCGCCGTGTTCGGGACGCGGATGGGGCGTCCGTTCTCGTCCAGCCCCTCGGCCCACGTCTGCTGCGCGTACGGCGTGCCGACCAGGAACTCTCCCGTCTCGCGGTCGATCGTGTAGTAGAACGCGTTGCGGTTGGCCCACATCATGACCTTCCGCATCTCGCCCTCGTACATGATGTCGCCGAGGATCGGGATCTGGATGGCGTCCCAGTCGTGCACGTCGTGGGGCGTGAACTGGAAGTACCACTTCAGCTCGCCGGTCTCGCCGTCCAGGGCCAGGGCCGAGTCGGCGTAGAGGTTGTCGCCCAGCCGCACGTCGCCGTTCCAGTCCGGCCCCGGGTTGCCGGTGCCCCAGTAGACGAGGTCCAGGTCCGGATCGTAGGAGCCGGTGATCCAGGTGGGCGAGCCGCCCGTCCGCCAGGAATCGCCGGACCAGGTGCGGTTGTCGGGGTGGTCGGGCCCCGGGATCGTCCAGGCGCGCCATTCCTGCTCGCCGGTCTCCGGGTCGTAGGAGTCGAGGAAGCCGCGGATGCCGTACTCGCCGCCCGCGATGCCGGTGACCACCTGGTCCCGGACGATCAGCGGGGCCGCCGTCTTGCTGTATCCGGCCTGGTGGTCCGCCACCTCGCGGTTCCAGACGAGGTTGCCGGTGCGGGCGTCGATCGCCACCAGGTGGGCGTCGAGGGTGCTCATGTAGAGCGTCTCGCCCAGGATCGCGACCCCCCGGTTGTTGCGCCCGCAGCAGATCCGCAGGTCGTCCGGCAGCTCGTGCTCGTAGCGCCAGTACCTCCCCCCGGTCGCCGCGTCGAGCGCGACGACGTTGCTCGGCGCCTCGGTGACGAACATCACCCCGTCGACGACGATGGGCGTCGTCTCGGCCCGGTCGATCTCCGGGATCTGGTAGGCCCACTTCAGCTCGAGCTGGTCCACGTTGCGGGTGTGGACCTGCTCGAGACGGGTGTGCCGCTGGCTGTCGAGCGTGCCGGAGTACATCAGCCAGTTCTGCGGCTCGTCGGCCGCGTTCAGAAGACGTTCCCACGTGACGGGCGAGAAGGCCGCGGCGGCCGCGTCCGCGGCGGGCGTGTCCGCGGCCGCTTCCGACTCGGTCTGGGCCGACGCCGGAGCCGCGGCGCAGGCAACGGCGAACGAGAGGACGATTGCGAGACGCTTCGGCATCAGCTGTCCCTCCGCAGCGAGAAGAGATAGGCGATCAGGTCGTCCACCTCGGTCGAGGTCAGGTCGTCGTAACCCGGCATGGTCGAGGTCGTGATGCGCTCCGTCGACCGGACCTGGCTCTTCATGAAGTGCCAGAGGCTCTCGTCCGCGTCCATGATCCGCACCGTGAACGTGTCCTCGTTCATCCGCAGCCCCTCGACGACGGAGCCGTCGGCGCGCGTCACCCGGATCGTCCACCACCGCGGGGCGACCTCCTCGTTCGGTGCGAGCAGGTCGGACCGGAGCTCGTCCGGGTCGCGCCGGTTGGCCACCGTGGACAGGTCCGGCCCGAGCCGGCCGCCCACGCCGCCGACCATGTGGCAGTTCGCGCAGTTCCCCTTGCCGTTGTAGACCTGCCGGCCGGCGCCGACGTCGCCGGGCAGGTCGTAGTCCTCGGGGTCCAGGTTCAGCGAGTTGACGTAGGAGATGATCTGCCAGACGGTCTGGTCCGAGGCGCGCGGGCTGATGCCGATCATCGCCGTGCCGTCGATGCCGTCGCGGATCACGTCGAAGAGCCCCGCGTCGGAGCTGGCGTTCGCGAACGTCCCGGTCGTCAGATCGGGGGCGCCCGTCTCGTCGTTGCCGGTGCCGTCGCGGCCGTGGCAGCGCCCGCACTGCGCCCGGAAGAGACGCTCGCCCATCCGGACGTCGACGGTCGTCGTGAACGGGTTCTCCTGGGCCGCCGCCGGCGCCGCGGACCCGCTGCCGGCGACGAGCCCGGCGGCCCACACGGCCTGGACGAGGCCAACTGCTAGTGCTCTGCGCATGGTGCACCCTCTCCGCGAATCGATGAACGTGCTCGGGACCGGACAGTCGGTCCCCGGACCCCAGCCTACCGGCGCATCATAGTCCGATCCCGGGGGGCGCGCCCACGTATCGGGGCCGGGCCGCTCGGAACGGAGGCGGCACGCCGGAGTGGCCCGCGCGCTCCTTGCAGCGCGGCTCAGAAGCCCGACAGGAAGACGCCGCGGACGAGGCGCACGGCGATGAGGAGCACCAGCGGCGAGAAGTCGATGCCGCCCATGGCGGGGAGCCGCTGGCGGATGGGCGCCAGCAGGGGCTCGGTCAGCACGTTCAGCATGTTCGCGATAGGATGCGACGGTGGAAGCTGGAGCCACGACGCGATGACGGCGCCGAAGATGACCAGCGTGTAGGCGTCGAGCAAGAGAACCAGCAGCATGAGTATCAGGGAGCGGAGGCGGCCGGCCGCGGTTGATGGGACACGTCGTCGCTCGAATCATACTACCGGCCCGGTCGAGCCGCGGTCCCTGCCGCGATGAGAACGCTCCTCCTGCTGCGTCACGCGAAGTCGAGCTGGAAGCACCGCGAGCTGTCCGACCACGATCGTCCCCTGAACGGACGCGGCAAGCGGGACGCCCCCCGCATGGCGACGCTGCTCGCGGAGCTCCGGCTGCGGCCCGATCTGATCCTCAGCTCGACGGCCAAGCGGGCGCGCCGCACGGCGGAGGCGGTGGCCCAGCGTTGCGCGCACGAGGGCCTCGCGCAGCTGGACCGGAGGCTCTATCTGGCCGATCCCGCCGCCATCGTGGACATCGTGCGCGAAGCCGGCGGTCGCTCTCCCTGCGTTCTGCTGGTCGGCCACAACCCGGGGCTCGAGGCGCTCATCACCCGGCTGACCGGCTACGTGGAGCCCCTTCCGACCGCCGGGCTCGCCCACATCGATCTGCCGATCCGCGGCTGGAGGAGCCTGCGGCTGACGACGCGCGGCCGCCTGGTGAACCTGTGGCGGCCCCGGGAGATCGCCGGCCGGTCGTGACGGCCCGCGATCCGGACCCGGCACTGCCACCGTTCACCGACCTCGGCGCATCGTCGCCGCAATCCGGCGGTCCGGTCAGGGACCTCCCGCCACCTCGTCGTAGAGGCCCGGCAGCGTCTCCCGGACGAAGTCCCCGTCCGGGTCGACGGGCCACCCGAGGTCGGCGGTCTCGAGGCGCCGGGCGGCTTCCTCCCTCGCGACGCCGCGCCGCACGAGCTGCTCGATCCGCGTCCGCAGCGTGACGAGACGGTCGCGGAACGCCTGCGCGCCGCTCTTCTCGAGCACGGGCCCCGCGCCCGGGATGAGGGTGTCGAACTCGAGCGCGAGCAGGGCGTCGAGCGCCTGGATCCAGCCCCCGGCGCTGCCGCCGCCGGCGTAGTCGATGATCGGAGGCCCGTCCGTCACGAGATGTCCGGCGTGGACCGCGCCCCGATCCGGGAAGGCGACGACGGCGTCGGCGCCGCTGTGTCCGGCTCCGACGTGGCGCAGGCGGATCTCCGCGTCGCCCGGGAAGAGCGAGAGACGGGAGCTGAAGACGATGTCCGGGGTGGCCGCCGGCTCCCGGGGGGGAGCGCCCCCGAGGGCCGGCCCCAGGCGCCGCGACCCCGGGGCGGCGGGGGCGAAGTCGTCCTCGGCGCCGTGGCGGTGCGTGTGAAGCTCGTACGCGATCCGCTGGTCCGTCACCGTCGCCAGCAGCCTCGCGATCTCGGCCCGGTACTGCGCCAGCCGGTCGCCCACGAGCACGACGCCGTGCGCCGTGACGCGCAGGGTCGCGTTCCCGCAGTAGGGCAGCACGTACAGTCCGTCGCCGATCTCCAGCACATCCGGCGGCGGTTCCGGGGGAGCGTCTTCCGCGTCGGCGTCTTCCGCGTCGGCGCCTTCCGTGGTGCCGCCCTCCGCGGCTGCGTCGTCGGCCGCGGCGGTGTCTCCCGCGGCCTCGCCTCCCTCCACGGCGTCCTGCGGGGGTGCGTTCTGCTGCCCCGCGGGCTCGGCGATCCACGACGCCGCCGCCAGCAAGGCGAGGGCAAGTCCCCGGCCCGGCATGCCGTCCCGCGTCACGCCCCGCCGAGGGTGAAGCCCTGCGCGAGATCGAGCTCGAGGGGGGGCGGTTCCTGGGCCACGAGATACTCGAACTCGCGGCGGAACTCGTCCGGGGAGAGGCCGACGCAGGCAGCGAGCTTCGCCAGCTCGTGCGGTTCCTCGAAGTCGTCGCGGCGCAGGCGCAGCATGTAGCGGCGCGCAATCCGGTAGCGCGTCGAGTGGACGTCGACCAGGCGGACGCGCGCGCGCCCCGTCTCGGCGTCCACCATGCGCTCGAACGGAATCGGCACGAAGCGCCCGCCCTGCATGGAGATCATCGCCGCGCTCCCGCCCGCCATCACGTAGCGCGCCGCGCAGTAGCCGAGGTCGCGCGTGTACTCCAGGTCGGAGGGGATCGGATCGGCCGAGCGCAGCTCGTAACCGATGTTCTTGGCGACCAGGGTGGGCGAGAGCCCGAGCGTCCTGAGCCTCGCCTGCACCTGCTCCTTCAGGATCTCGCCGATGTTCACCTCGGCAATCCGGACGTTGCCGTGGCTGTCGCGCTCCACGTCGTCGAGACCCGCGAGATCATCCGGATCGATCCCCAGCACGACGCCCTCGGCGAGAATGGCGACTCCGTCGCGGCGGCCCTGGTTGAGCCGCTTGATGATGGCGCCCGTCAGCGTGTCGACCAGGGACTTGAGCCGGATCCGGTGGTCGGCGAACTCCTCCAGGATGAGCGTCAGCGTCGCACCGGCGGCCTTGCCGATTCCGAGGGCCAGGTGTCCGGCCTTGCGCCCCATCGCGATCACGAAGTACCAGCGCGAGGTGGTCTTGCCGTCGACCATCAGGTTCTTGACGATCTCCACCCCGTAGTGGCGCGCGGTGGCGAACCCGAAGGTGTCGACGTAGGGCGGCAGGTCGAGGTCGTTGTCGATCGTCTTCGGCACGTGGACGACGCGCAGGCGCCCCTCGCTCCGCTCGGCCAGCTTCATGGCCGTGTAGGCGGTGTCGTCCCCGCCGATCGTGATGAGCTGGGTCACGTCGAGGCGCAGGAGCGAGACGATCGTGTTCTCGAGGTGTTCCGGGCTGCGGGTCGGATTGGCCCGCGAGATGCCGATCTGCGAGCCGCCGCGGAAGTGGATGCGGCTCACCCCGTCGATGTCGAGCGGGGTGACGTGGTCGATGTCGCCGCGCATGATCCACTCGAAGCCGTCGCGGATCCCGACCACCTCGACGTGCTCCAGGCGGCTCCGGATCGTCGCGGCGCTGATGACGCTGTTGATGCCCGGCGCCGGCCCTCCGGCGGCGAGGATGCCGAGCTTGCCGTGATGGGCCATGTCGTTGACGGCGGTCCGGCCTATCGGACGAGTCGCCCGTCGCGGACCCAGACTTCGCCGCCCACGGTCACCGTGGTGTCGGTGAAGAAGTTCCAGCGGACGTAGCCGCCCGCCACCTGCCCGCCGAGCTCCGAGTTGTCGCCCAGCGAGAGCCGCACCACGCCGGCGCCGTACCCGTAGTACGGGATCCAGGGGTTCCGCTCGGGCACCGCGAGCAGCGGGTTGAAGCCGAGGGCGAACTCCCGGAAGGCGCGCGCCTCGTCCGGGACGCCGGCCAGCTCCGCCTCCGCCGCGGCCTGCCCGGACGACGCCCGGACGCCGGTGATGCGGCCGCGCTCGAACGTGAGGGCGAGGTCCGTGACCGCCCGGCCGTCCCATTGCGACGGGGGGAAGACGATGGTGCCGTGCACCGTCTCCTCGACCGGCGCTACCCGGATGGCCCCGGCCGGCAGCTCGATCTCCCGGTCGATCAGGATCACGCCCCGATCCGTCCGCGCCTTCGACGCGTCGCCGTTGCCGAGGTTGACCGGGCGGTCGCCGATGCGGAAGCGGATATCGGTGCCGGCCGGCGTCGTCACGCGCACCTCGGACGCGCGCAGCGCCGCGACGAAGCGGTCCTGCGCCGCCGCCAGCGCCGCGTAGTCGGTCTCGAGGACGGCGCGCTGGTAGGTCGCGTCGACCGCCGCCGGGCCCGGCATGGGCTGGCCGGGCACCGGGAAGGCGCTGCCGTTCTGGGTCCAGTGGAAGTGGATGGTCCGGCCGAGGCCCTCGTGCAGCAGGTCCTGGAGCGCCGCGTAGACGGTGTGATCGGGGCGGGCGCCGGGCAGCATGATGGCGCCGTCGACGCTCCCTCTGAGCATCTCGCGCCAGAGGGCGCGCGCGGCTTCCGAGCTCCGTGCAAGCGGCCCGGCGTCCCAGTGCTCCGGGTGCGGCTCGGCCATGACGTCGATCACCCCGACGTCGACGGCCCCGGCCTCCGCCAGCGCGTAGCGGAGGTGGGGAATCAGGTCGTCGAACTGGCCGGGTCTCGCCACGAGCAGGATTCGCTCGCCCGGTTCGGGGGCGAGCTGCGTCACCAGTCGCTCGGCCAGCGCCCGCCACTGCATCGTCAGGCGGGGCTGGGCGGCTGCCGGCGCCGTGCTCAGCAGGCAGATCAGCGCGGCTGCGGCCACGGCTCGCACGCGTCGATCATAGCCGCTGGCCGCATGCGGTGCAGCGAACGCACCGTTCTACGGCGCAGGCTCCTGGGAGCGCGGTGCGGCCTGGGCGAGCAGCCACCAGAAGGCGTCGTTGAACGAGGACGCATCCGTGGAGCCGTCGTCGCCGAGGCGCGCCAC
>JAPOWL010000008.1 GCA_026707615.1 Acidobacteriota bacterium
GAGATCGCGCGCCGCGAGTCGATCGAGGTGAGCGAGAGCGATCTGGAGCAGGAATTCGAGCGCCAGGCCGCGGCGACCGGCCAGAGCGTGCTCGCCGTCCGGGCGGCGGTCGACAAGGACGACGGGCGAAGCCAGCTCGCGGCGGGGCTGCGGCGCGAGAAGGCGATTGACTTCCTGTTGGCCCGTGCTACGATCGTGACTGTTTGAGGACGACGCCGGTCCCCTTGGCCGCCGCGCGGCCCGACACGGTCCCCCAATCGCATCCGCCGGGCGCATCCGCGCCGCCGGCCGCCAAGCTCACAACCTGAGATGCCCGACCCGCACCTGCAGCTCATCCCGATGGTGGTCGAGCAGTCCAATCGGGGCGAGCGTGCGTACGACATCTACTCGCGCCTGCTCAAGGACAGCATCATCTTCATCGGCGCCCCGATCGACGACGGGCTCGCGAACCTGATCATCGCCCAGATGCTCTTCCTCGAGGCGGAGGACCCGGATCGCGACATCATGCTGTACATCAACAGCCCCGGCGGGTCGATATCCGCGGGGCTGGCGATCTACGACACGATGCAGTTCATCAAGCCGGACGTCCAGACGACGTGCATCGGGCAGGCGGCGTCGATGGCCGCCGTGCTGCTGGCCGCCGGCACGAAGGGCAAGCGCTTCTCGCTGCCCAACTCGCGCATCGTCATCCACCAGCCGCTGATGACCGGGCTCGCGGGCCAGGCGACCGACATCGACATCCACGCCCGCGAGATCGTACGGATGCGGACGCGTCTCAACGAGATCCTGTCGACTCACACGGGCCAGCCGGTCGAGCGGATCGCCGAGGACACCGAGCGCGACCACATCATGAGCGCGGAGCAGGCGGGCGAATACGGTATCATTGACGACGTGATCCGCCAGCGCGCGTAGCCGGAACCCATGGCCAAGAAGCGTGGTGACGGTGAGATTCTGCGGTGCTCGTTCTGCAACAAGGACCAGCACGACGTCCGCAAGCTCATCGCCGGACCGACCGTCTTCATCTGCGACGAGTGCGTCGACGTCTGCAACGACATCATCGCCGACGACAACCGGTTCGAGGGCAAGGGCCCCGGGGGCCGGTCGTCGCTGCCGGTTCCCTCGGAGATCAAGAAGCTCCTCGATCAGTACGTCGTCGGACAGGAGACGACCAAGAAGAAGCTGGCCGTCGCCGTCTACAACCACTACAAGCGCGTCGAGATCCAGCGCCGGTCCAAGAACCGCCACGACCCGGAGCTGACCAAGTCGAACATCCTCCTGATCGGCCCGACGGGGACCGGCAAGACGCTGCTGGCCCAGACGCTGGCCCGGTTGCTCTCCGTCCCCTTCACGATCGTCGACGCGACGACGCTCACCGAGGCCGGCTACGTCGGCGAGGACGTCGAGAACATCATCCTGAAGCTGCTCCAGGCGGCGGGCGGCGACATCGAGAAGTGCCAGCAGGGGATCATCTACATCGACGAGATCGACAAGATCTGCCGCAAGGACGAGAACCCCTCCATCACGCGCGACGTCTCGGGCGAGGGGGTCCAGCAGGCGCTGCTGAAGATCCTCGAGGGGACCATCGCGAACGTCCCGCCCCAGGGCGGACGCAAGCACCCCCACCAGGAGTTCTTCCAGATCGACACCACCAACGTGCTGTTCATCTGCGGCGGTGCGTTCGTCGGCCTCGACAAGCTGATCCAGCGCCGCCGCGGCAAGCGGACGCTCGGCTTCCGGGCGGACATCCGCTCGTCGAAGCACTACGGCCGCGGCTCGTGGCTGCAGCACGTCGAGCCCGAGGACCTCATCGCGTACGGGCTGATCCCCGAGTTCGTGGGGCGTCTCCCGGTGCAGGGCACCCTGCACGAGCTCGACAAGGCGGCGCTCATCCAGATTCTCACCGGGCCGCGGAACGCCATCACCCGCCAGTACCAGAAGCTGTTCGAGTACGAGAACGTCAAGCTCCGCTTCACCGACGAGGCGCTCGACGCCATCGCCGAGTCGACCCTGAAGCGGAAGATCGGCGCGCGCGGGCTGCGCATGATCATCGAGGACCTGATGCTCGACATCATGTACACGCTGCCCGGAAGGAAGAAGGTCACCGAATGCGTGATCACCCGCGAAGCCGTGCTGGCCAAGGACAAGCCGACCATCTTCGAGAAGGCCGGGTGACGAGCCCCCGCCGGTGACTACCATGGAAGCCTACGAAACGCTCCCCATCGTCCCCCTGCGGGACGTCGTCGTCTTTCCGCACATGATGATGCCGTTCGTCATCGGACGGCGGTCATCGACACGCGCCCTCGAGCACGCGCTGATGGGCGACAAGCGCATCTTCCTGGCCGCGCAGAAGGACGCCGCGAACGACGACCCGAGCCCCAACGACATCTACACGATGGGGTGCGTGGCGAACATCGTGCAGAGCCTGAAGCTGCCCGACGGCAACGTGAAGGTGCTCGTCGAGGGCATCGACCGCGCGCGCACCATCGAGTGGAAGGAGGACAAGGGCTTCTTCCGTGTCGTGGCCAAGGTGCTGCCGCGGCAGCCCGACACGAACGAAGACGTCGAGAGCACCATGAGCAAGGTGGTCTCGCTCTTCGAGCAGTACGTGAAGCTGTCGAACACCCTGCAGTACGACGCGATGATCGCCGCGGTGCGGGTCGACGACCCGAGCAAGCTCGGGGACACGATTGCCGCGCACCTGGTGGTGGGCGTCGACGAGAAGCAGAACCTCCTCGAGATCATCTCCCCCCTCGAGCGGCTCGTGCGCATCGCCAGCATTCTCGAGACCGAGGTGGACAAGCTGCAGGTCGACCGCCGTATCCAGTCTCGCGTCAAGAAGCAGATGGAGAAGGCGCAGAAGGAGTACTACCTCAACGAGAAGATGAAGGCGATCCAGAAGGAGCTGGGGCGCAAGGAGGACCGCGGCAACGAGGTGGATGACCTGCGGCGCAAGATCGAGGAGAGCAAGATGCCCTCCGAGGTCGGCGAGAAGGCGGTGCAGGAGCTCAAGCGCCTCGAGGCGATGCCGCCGATGTCGGCCGAGGCGACGGTCTCGCGCAACTACCTCGACTGGCTCATCGCGGTACCGTGGCACAAGCGGACCCGCGAGAGCCGGAACCTGAAGCGAGCGGAGGAGATCCTCAACGAGGACCACTACGGGCTGGAGAAGATCAAGGACCGCATCCTCGAGTTCCTGGCCGTGCGCTCCCTCGTGCGCAAGCCCCGCGGGACCATCCTGACCTTCACCGGGCCGCCGGGAGTCGGCAAGACGTCGCTCGCCAAGTCGATCGCCCGGGCCACGAGCCGGAAGTTCGTGCGCCTGTCGCTCGGCGGGGTGCGCGACGAGGCCGAGATCCGCGGTCACCGGCGGACCTACATCGGCGCCTTCCCCGGACAGATCATCCAGATGATGAAGAAGGCCGGGACGATCAACCCGGTCTTCCTGCTCGACGAGGTCGACAAGATGTCGATGGACTTCCGGGGCGATCCGTCGGCCGCCCTGCTCGAGGTGCTCGACCCGGAGCAGAACAACGCCTTCCTGGATCACTACCTCGACGTCGAGTTCGACCTGTCCCACGTGATGTTCATCTGCACCGCGAACGTCCTGCACACGGTGCCCCAGGCGCTTCGGGACCGGATGGAGGTGCTGCAGCTCGCCGGCTACACCGAGCTCGAGAAGGTCGAGATCGCGAAGCGGTTCCTGCTGCCCAAGGCCCTGCCGGCCACCGGCCTGACCGACGAGAACGTCCGGTTCGCGGACGACGCGTACGAGACGATCATCCGCCGCTACACGCGGGAGGCGGGGGTCCGGAACCTGGAGCGGGAGATCGCGTCGATCTGCCGGAAGATCGCCCGCAAGGTCGTCGTCGACGGCAAGGCCTACGCCACCGAGGTGACCGGCGAGCGCATCAGCGAGTACCTCGGCGTGCCGAAGTACCGGCCGATGCTGGCGGAGGACACGAACGAGATCGGAATCGCCACCGGGCTCGCCTGGACCGAGGCGGGCGGGGAGCTGCTGCTCACCGAGTCGACGCTCATGCCGGGCAAGGGCCAGTTGACGCTCACCGGCAAGCTGGGCGACGTGATGCAGGAGTCGGCGCAGGCCGCGATGAGCTACGTGCGGGCCAAGGCCGAGGAGTTCGGCATCCCGAAGGAGTTCAACAAGAAGACCGACGTGCACGTGCACGTCCCGGAGGGTGCGATTCCGAAGGACGGCCCGTCGGCAGGCATCACGATCACGACCGCGCTCGTCTCGACGCTGGCGCGCGTTCCGACGCGGCGCGACGTGGCCATGACCGGCGAGATCACGCTGCGCGGCAAGGTCCTGCCGGTCGGCGGGGTCAAGGAGAAGGTCCTCGCCGCGCACCGGGCGAACCTGAAGACCATCATCCTCCCGAAGGACAACGAGAAGGACCTCGCGGACATTCCCAAGGAAGTGCTCGACTCGCTCGATCTCTACATGGTCGACACCATGGACGAGGTGCTGAAGATCGCGCTTGCCGAGCAGCCGGTCCCGAAGCTGACACCCGCCACGGAATCTCCCGAGGTGGTCTCGGACGACCGCATCACGCATTGATCCCCGGCCGCGACCGGCGGCGGGCGGCGGGCCGTGAAGATCCGGGACGCCCGATTCGTCGCCAGTCTGCCGGCGGGTGGCCGGTTGCCCGCCGGCACCGCGCCGGTCGTGGCCCTGGTGGGCCGGTCGAACGTCGGCAAGTCCAGCCTGATCAACGCCGTCACCGGGGGACGCATCGCGCGTGCGGGCGCCAAGCCCGGCACCACGCGCATGGTGAACCTCTACGCCGTGCGCACGGCGGCGGCGGGCGCCCGCTCCCGGCGCCTCACGCTGGCCGACCTCCCGGGCTACGGCTTCGCCCGTGGCGGCGGGGCGGCGCGGCGCGAGTTCGATGCGCTGACGCGGAGCTTCTTCCAGCGGCTGGCGCTCGATCCGGAGGCCGATTGCGGGCCCGCCGAGACGCGGCTCGTCGGCGCGCTCCTCGTCGTCGACGGCCGGCATCCCGGGCTGGAGAGCGACCTCGCGGCGCTGGCGTGGCTCCTCGGCCTCGGTCCTCCCGTCGCGGTCGTCACCACCAAGAACGACCGGCAGTCGGGCAACGTTCAGCGCGCGTTGCGGCTGCGCCACGAGCGCGCGCTCGAGCGCCCGGTCCTCCCGGTCTCCAGCCGGACGGGAGTCGGCGTTCCCGCGGTACGGGCCGCGCTGAGCGCGATGCTGCTATAATTTTCCGTTCGGCAGCCGCTTGGAGGAGCAGACGTGAGGGCGGGCATTCATCCGAAGTACTACGAGACGCGGGCCGTGTGTGCGTGCGGCGCATCCTGGACGATACGGTCGACCAGGAAGGAGCTGCACCTGGAGATCTGCTCCAGTTGCCACCCCTTCTTCACGGGCCGCCAGAAGCTGATCGACACCGAAGGCCGCGTGGAACGCTTCACCAAGAAGTACGGCAAGGTGACGGTGGCCGAGCGCCGGAAGCAGCAGCGCCCGCGCCGCGGTCAGGCCCGCGCGTAGCCTCGCGATCCGGTGCCGTCGGCCCGATCGCGGTCCCCGCGCCGAGGTCGCGCCTTTCGACGGCGCTGATGTCGGGTCAGATCAGCGACCGCGACTGACAGCCGTCGACGGTCACGCTCGCCCCGCTCACCCAGCTCGCCCGCGGCGAGGCGAGGAACGCCACGACCGCACCGACCTCCTCGGCACGCCCGAAGCGGCCGAACGGCAGTTGCTCACGGACGAAGGCCGCCATCCCCTCCGGGTCTTCCTGCTGACGCCGGTGCCAGGACCCGCCCGGGAACGAGATGGACCCCGGCGCGATGCTGTTGACGCGGATGTTGTCGGCCGCGAGCTCCCGGGCCATCGCCTTCGCAAGGCTGATCTCGGCCGCCTTCACCGCGTTGTAGGTCATCCTCCCGCCCGACTCCCGGCCCCAGATCGACGCGATCATCAGGATGACCCCGCCGCCGCGGCGCCGGAGGTGGGGCACCGCGAGCCGCGAGGCCCGGACGGCCGGGAACAACGTCTCGTCGAGCGCCGCCTGCCACTCGGCATCGCTGGCCTCCGCGATCCCGCCGCCACCCGCCCGGCCGACGTTGTTGACCAGGATGTCCAGGCCCCCGAACGCATCGACCGTGCGGCGCACCACCGTCTCGACACCCTCGGCCGTCGCCAGGTCCGCCCGAACGGCGAGGACGTCGTCCGCAGCGTCGGCGCCACGAAGGGCCGCGGCCGCCTCCTCGAGGCGCTCCGCACCCCGGGCGCAGATCGCCACCCGGCATCCCTCGTCGAGCAGGGCGCGCGCCGAGGCCAGCCCGAGCCCGCGGCTCGAGCCGGTTACCAGAGCGATCTTTCCGGCGAGTTGCAGATCCATGGGACCGCGCCCGGCGTGCTACCGCGAACCGCGTGCCGGAGGCTGCGCTTATGCGCAGCCGCTCGTGGCGCCGCAGTTGACGCACTTGTAGCAGGCGCCGTTGCGGATCATGATCGCTCCGCAGGTCGAGCAGGGGGGAGCATCCTGATCGTTCTGGATGGCGTACTGCGACGCGTGCCCACCGCCGGCCGACGGCTCTCCCGAACCCGCCGCGGTCGGCCCGACCCCCGCGTCGTTCAGGGTGAGCTGCTCCTCCGCCAGAGTCTCTTCGGTCGACTCCTCCCGGCGGTTCACCCCCGCGTGGTACTGCGCCTCGTCCGACAGGAACTTCGTCGCCATCCATCGAAAGACATAGTCGACGATCGACTTGGCCACCCGCACGTCCGGGTTCCTCGTCAGCCCCGCCGGCTCGAACCGCTGGTGGCTGAACTTGTCGACCAGCACCTGGAGGGGCACGCCGTACTGCAGCGAGTAGGAGATGGCCTGGGCGAAGGCGTCCGCGAAGCCCGAGATCGTCGACCCCTCCTTGGCCATCACCAGGAAGATCTCGCCGGGGGCCCCGTCGTCGAACAATCCTACGGTGATGTAGCCCTCGTGCCCCGCGATGTCGAACTTGTGCGTGATGGCCCGGCGCTCGTCCGGCAGCTTGCGGCGGACCGGCTGCTCCGAGGGGGCCCCGTCCTCGCCCTGCCGGCTCGTGTTGAGCGGCTGCGTCCGCTTGCTGCCGTCCCGGTAGATGGAAACCGCCTTCGCGCCGAGGCGCCACGCGTCGAGATAGGCCCGCTCCACGTCCTCGACCGTCGCTTCGTTCGGGACGTTGATCGTCTTCGAGATGGCACCGGAGATGAACGGCTGGGTTGCCC
>JAPOWL010000326.1 GCA_026707615.1 Acidobacteriota bacterium
GGCCCGACGGACGCGGCGCCGAACGCGCCGGCGTCCGGCGGCGAGGCGGGCAGGGGAGAGCGCCGCCTCGCAGTCCGCTTCCGCCTCCCTTCGCAGCCCGTCCAGGAACGCCCGCAACTCCGCGAGCCGCTCCCCGCAGTCGGGGCAGCCCTCGAGATGAGCCCGCTCGCCGGGGGCGCCGCCGCCCTCGAGCAGCGCGAGCAGGCGCCGGTCGTGCAGGTGGCCGCCGCGGGCCGCCCGCAGCCGATCGCGAACGCCGGAGAGGAGCTCGGTCATCGCGTTCCCGTTTCCACGGCCGGATCGCTCCGGGCGGCCCGACCCTCGACGAGCCAGCGCTGGCCGCCCAGCGCCTTGCGGAGCGACCGCACCGCCTGGAACAGGTGCACTCGCACCGTGGCTTCGCTGACGCCCATCGTACGCGCCACGTCGCGCGTCGCGTAGCCGGCGAGCTGACTCAGGATGACGGCGGTCCGCTGCCGGGTCGGGAGCCGGCGCACGGCCGCGGCCAGGCAGCCCCGCCGTTCGCGCTGCAGCAGCAACGCCTCCGGCGACGGTTCGGCCGCGGTCTGGCGCTCGGCGCGCTCCCGTTCGTCGTCACCGGCCGGCGTCACCCAACGCCGCCGCCGCGTCCGGGTCTTCAATCGGTCGAGGCAGCCGTTGACGAGAATGCGGGTGAACCAGAACTCGAAGCAGAGGTCTTCGCGGAACGACGGCAGGTGAACGAACGCCTTCAGGAATGCGTCCTGCACCGCTTCGTCGACGTCCGCCGGATCGTGCAGATAGTAGTACGCGATACGCGCTGCGCGAGGCTGATACCGATTGACGAGCAGGTCGAATTGTGCGCAGGCGCTTTCCGAGTCGCCTTCGGCCAGCAACGCCTTGATGTCTCCGGCGAGCCGGGTGTCCGCGGCGCGGCCCGGCGCACGGGGCCGATTCGGAGCTCCCAGCATGCCGCACCCATCATACCGCGAGCCGCGCCCCTCGCGCCGTCCGCGCGGTCCGCTGCGCCGCGGTCCGGATGATGCCGCGCGGGGTTCAGCCGAGCGCGTTCAGCGAGACCACCGAGGTTCCCGGATAGTAGTGCGCCAGGATGTCCTTCGGATCGTGCCCGGCCCGCGCCTGGGCGAGCGCACCGATCTGGCAGACGCCGACGCCGTGGCCGAAACCGGTGCCGGAGAGCACGTAGTCGTCGCCGACGTGCTCGATCTCGAGCCGCGTGCTGCGAACTGCGCGCGCGCCCAGCGCGCGCGCGAGGACCGTACGGAACCTCTCGCCCCGGACCGAGGTGGACCGTTCGCCGTCGAGCCGGATGCGGATCGAGCGGCCGGCGGCGTCGCGCTCCGCGACCTCGATGGCGTGCAGGGCGTTTCCCACGTGCGTGTTCCGGTTGCGGTTCAGAACCTCCCGCGCCTCCGAGGCCGCGAGGGTGACGCTCCACGGCCGCGGCCCGGGCAACTGGCAATACGGGTCGTCGACGCCGCGCAGGTACGCCGGAGTGTGGCCGCCCCATACCGATTCGGCAGCGCTGGTCGCGCCCCCGCAGTCGGCGTGGAAGAGGGCGTTGACGACCTGCCCTTCGTGGACGACCACGAGCCCCCGGGTGCGCTCGAGCGCTTCCTCGATCAGGTCCTCCACGCCCGCGTGGTCGGAGGGAGAGGCGTGGAAGACCTGGCAGTGCGTCGTGGCGCACAGGTCGAAGCCGTCCGCCCCGTGGCGATGCCGGTTGGCGATCGCATAGGTGCGCGCGAGTATCGCCTGCACCTCCGCCATGCGCATCGCGGCGTCCCGGGGCAACCCGCCGAGCGAGACCTCGGGGTGGATCGCGCCCCGGACGTAGTCCTCGAGCGCTATGCCCACGACGGGACTTCCCGAACCGCCGAGGCGCACGAGAAGCTCGGCGTCGGGCGGGTGCGCGACGCGGGGGGCGGAGGCGACACTCCGCGCGCGCGCGGTCGCGCCGCCGGGGGTCGGCACGACGGCGTACGCGGCGAGCGCGCAGAGAACGACACGGCGGGACGGTTCGAAACGGTGAGACGACATCGATGGACTCTATCGGTGAGTAGCCCCCGTGGCGACAGGGGCGCGGGTGCCGCGGCGGTTTGACGGGCGCCGGCCGCCGGGGATAGGGTTACGCCACATGGCTGTCGACGCGCCGCAAGATACCGGTCTGTCCGCGCACGGCATAGAGACCACCGGCACGACGTACTGGAATCTCGGGACGGCCTCCCTGTACGAGGAGGCCATCCGGCGCGGCGAGGGAGTCGTAGCGGAGTCGGGCCCCCTCGTGTGCCGCACCGTGCCCCACACCGGGCGGTCGCCCAACGACAAGTTCGTCATCCGCGAGCCTTCGAGCGAACGTCATGTGTGGTGGGGAGCCGTCAATCGCGCGTTGGACGCCGATCGCTTCGACGAGCTGCACGCCGAAATGGTTCAGTCGCTCGCCGACAAGGACCTCTTCGTGCAGGATTGCCACGCGGGGGCCGATCCGGCGCACCGGCTGCCGGTGCGGATCATAACCGAGAGGGCGTGGCACAGCCTGTTCGCCCGGACGATGTTCCTCGAGCAACCCGCCGGGACCCGGGCCGCCGGGCACCGTCCCGAGTTCACGGTCATCGACTCGCCCTCGATGAAGGCGGATCCGGAGCGCCACGGGACCAACTCGGAGACGTTCATCCTCCTGAACTTTGCACGCAAGCTGGTAATCATCGGCGGCACCGCGTACGCGGGCGAGATCAAGAAGTCGATCTTCACCGTGATGAACTACCTGCTGCCGCTCGCCAACGTGATGCCGATGCACTGCTCGGCCAACGTCGGGGCGGACGGCGACACGGCGCTCTTCTTCGGCCTGTCCGGCACCGGCAAGACCACCCTCTCCTCCGATCCGGAGCGCCGCCTCATCGGGGACGACGAGCACGGCTGGAGCGACGCGGGGATCTTCAACTTCGAGGGCGGGTGCTACGCCAAGATGATCCGCCTGTCCGCGGAGGCCGAGCCGCAGATCTACGCGACCAGCAAGCGATTCGGCACCGTGCTCGAGAACGTCGTCATCGATCCGATCAGCCGCCGCATGGACCTCGACGACGATACGCTGACCGAGAACACCCGCGGCGCCTACCCGCTCTCGTTCATCGACGGCTCGCTGCCGTCCGGCCGCGCCGGGCATCCGGAGAACATCGTCATGCTGACCGCCGACGCCTTCGGGGTCATGCCGCCCATCGCGCGGCTGACGGCGCCGGCGGCGACGTATCACTTTCTCTCCGGATACACCGCGAAGGTGGCCGGCACCGAACGCGGGGTGACCGAGCCCAAGGCGACGTTCAGCGCCTGCTTCGGCGCGCCCTTCATGGTGCACCATCCGACGGTCTACGCCCGCCTGCTCGGCGCGCGCATCGCGGCGCACGGCTCCAGGGTCTGGCTCGTCAACACCGGATGGTCCGGCGGACCGTACGGCGTCGGCTCGCGCATGGCAATCGGCACGACGCGGGCCCTGCTCTCCGCCGCCCTGTCCGGAAAGCTCGACGACGTTTCCACGGAGCGCGACCCCGTCTTCAACGTCGACGTGCCGCTGTCCTGCCCGGGGGTGCCGGCCGAGGCGCTCCGCCCCCGTTCCACGTGGGCGGACCCGTCCGGCTACGACATCCAGGCGCGGAAGCTCGCCGGGATGTTCGCGGACAACTTCCGGGCCTTCGAGGCGGACGCCGACGTCGAGACCCGGCAGGCCGGCCCGCGCGCGTAGCGCCCCCGGCGCGCATGGACTACGAAGCGGTCATCGGCCTCGAGATCCACGCCCAGCTGGCGACGGACACGAAGATCTTCTGCGGTTGCAGCACGCGCTTCGGGGCGCCGGCCAACACCCACGTCTGTCCCGTCTGCCTGGGGATGCCGGGGGTGCTGCCCGTCCTCAACGCCCGGGTCGTCGAGCAGGGGGTGCGAGCCGCGCTGGCGCTCGGCTGCACCGTGCATCCGGTCTCGGTCTTCGCGCGCAAGAACTACTTCTATCCCGACCTGCCGAAGGGGTACCAGATCTCGCAGTTCGAGGAGCCGCTCGCCACCGAGGGGACCCTCGCGTTCTCCGTGGACGGCGAGGACCACGCGGTCGGCATCGTCCGCGTGCACCTCGAGGAGGACGCCGGAAAGTCCCTGCACGAGGGCTTCGCCGATTCGGCCCGCCGCACCTACCTCGACTTCAACCGCAGCGGCGTGCCGCTCATCGAGATCGTGACTCGTCCCGATCTGCGGGCCCCGGCCGCCGCGGCGGAGTTCTTCCAGCGCCTCCGGGCGCTCCTGATGGCGATCGAGGTGAACGACGGCAACATGGAGGAGGGGAGCCTGCGGTGCGACGCGAACGTGTCGGTGCGACCCGCGGGGGAGACGCGCCTCGGAACGAAGGTCGAGGTGAAGAACATCAACTCGTTCCGCTTTCTGCAGCGCGCGCTCGAGTTCGAGATCGACCGTCAGACCCGGCTCGTCCGGGGCGGCGGCGCCGTCGTGCCGGAGACGCGGCTCTGGGATTCCGGAGCGGGGCGGACGGCGTCGATGCGCAGCAAGGAGGAGGCGCACGACTATCGCTACTTCCCGGAGCCGGACCTGCCGCCGCTCCGGCTGGCGCCGGACTGGATCGAGACGGTGCGCGCCGGTCTACCGGAGCTGCCGGAGGCCCGGCGACGGCGCTACGTGGCCGACTACGGGCTGGCGGATCGGGACGCGGCGTGGCTGGCGCGCGCGCCCGAGGTGGCCGCCTACTTCGAGGCGGCGGCCGCCGCGTGCGGTCAGGCCCGCGCGGCCAGCCACTGGATTCAGGGGCCCCTCACACACCGGATGAAGGCCGACGGCGTCGAGATCGCCGCGGTCCGTGTCTCCGCCGCCGCTCTGGCGGAGCTGATCGGCCTCGTCGAGTCCGGAGCCGTCAACGGGTCGACGGCGAAGGACGTGTTCGAGCGGATGTGGGAGACCGGGCGGTCCGCGCGAGCCATCGTCGACGAGGAGAAGCTGTCGCAGATCGGCGACGCCGACGCGCTGGGGGTCCTCGTCGACGAGACGCTGGCGGCCCAGCCCGACGCGGTCGTCCGCTACCGGGCCGGGAAGACGGGGGCGCTCGGGTTCCTGGTCGGTCAGGTCATGCGGGCGACTCGCGGGCAGGCGAACCCGCAGGTCGTCAACGCGCTCTTCCGCGAACGGCTCGAGCGTGGCGACTGACGAGCGCCGCCGGACCCGTTGACAGCTGCCGGACCGACCTGCGACACTGAAGTCACCGGGTTGATGCCCCCTACGAGACACAACTCGGCGCGCGCCGACGGTACCGTGCGGCGCGTGCCCGCCCACGTATCCGCTGCCCGTACCGCCTTCTTTCGGGAGGAGCTCGCCAGGCACCGGCAGTGCCTGGAGTTGCAGCGCGAGTACTACTCCGACCGGGCGATCGCCGACGTGCAGCGCGCGATCGGCCGGCTGATGTCGCACCTGGACCGGTTCTGTGCGCACGAGCACGGGGACCGGCTCGTCTGTCGGTTGCTGCGGACGATCGACGGCGTCACGCGCCTGTCGGTCCGGTCCGGGCAGCGGAAGACCCATTAGCACCCTCACGCTTCGTGGGCTTCGGGAGCACGCGCTCGCCATCGTCGGCGCCGGGATAGCCGGCGCCGACGCGCGGGGGCTCGTCGAGCGCGCCCTCGGCGAGCCCGCGGTCTCCGCGGCTCTCGCCGGCAGCAGGCCGGTCCTGGTCGCGGCCGGCAAGGCTGCCGGCGCGATGGCGGAGGCGTTCGTCGAGGCGCTGCCGGCGGCCGGGAAGCGCGGCATCATCGCCGCGCCCCAGCCGGTGGCGCCGGTCGGGACGCTGGCACGCTATCTCGTCGGCCACCCGCGTCCGAACGGGGAGAGCGCACGGGCGGGCAGGCACGCCCTGGAGCTCGCGAGCGGGCTTCGTCCCGGCGAGTTGCTGGTGGTCCTCCTGTCGGGTGGGGCATCGGCGGGGCTCGCGGCGCCCATGGACGGTCTCACGCTGGAGGACAAGGCGGAGGCGGCCGACGCCCTGATGGCGGGCGGGGTGGCCATCGACGGGTTGAACTGCCTGCGCAAGCATCTTTCGTCCATCAAGGGGGGGCGGCTGGCCCTGGCCGCCGGGGGGCGCTGCCTGACGCTGGCGATATCCGACGTCGTCGCGCCGCGGCCGGACGACCCCGCGGTGATCGGCTCCGGTCCGACGACGCCCGACCCGACCACCTACGCCGACGCGATCCGCTTCTGCCGATCCCCCGCCGTGCGAGCGGAGATGCCGGCGTCCGTGATGACCCTCCTCGAGCGCGGCGCGCGAGGTGGGTTGCCGGAGACACCCGCACCGGGCGACGCAAGGCTCGCCGGAGCCACGTTCCGGCTCGTGGGAAGCCGAGAGGATGCGGTGGCCGGCGCGCGCCGCGAAGCCGAGCGCCGGGGCTTCGCGGTGGCCGCGCTCCGAGAGCCGGTGATCGGCGAGGCGCGGCTCGTCGCCCCGCACCTCGTGGCGGCGGTGGCGCTCCTCGCGGAGGGCATGCGGCGGCCGGCGTGCGTCCTGTCGGCCGGCGAGACGACCGTGCGGGTGGTCGGGCCGGGCCGTGGCGGCCGCAATCAGGAGCTCGCCCTCGCCGGGGCCGGCGAGCTGGCCCGGCGGTTCGAAACGGCCGTCCTGGCGAGCGTCGGAACCGACGGCATCGACGGCCCGACGGACGCGGCCGGCGCGGTCGCCGACACGGGCACTCTCGGGCGGGCCGCGGCGAGCGGCCTGGGACCGCCCGCGCGCTACCTGGACACGAACGACTCGCTCGCGTTCTTCGATCCGCTCGGCGATCTCGTCCGGACCGGTCCGACGGGCACGAACGTCGGCGACCTGCAGGTGGCGCTCATCGCCTGAACGCATGCTGTCCGCCGAAGACCTTCTCGCACGCTTCCACGCCGGCGTCGATCGCCCGGTGACCATCCGCGAGCTGATGCGACACCTGCGCCTGCCGCGCGAGCAGCGGCCCCTCCTTCGCCGCCGGCTTGCCGCGCTCGTCGATCGCGGCGCGCTCGTCCGCACTCGAGGGAACCGCTACGGCGCGCCCGAGGGCATGCGGCTCGTGACCGGGCGGCTGCAGGTAAACCCCCGCGGCTTCGGATTCGTCAGGCCCGACCAACCGGTGAACGGGCTCGAGGGCGAACTCTACGTCGCGGCGAG
>JAPOWL010000050.1 GCA_026707615.1 Acidobacteriota bacterium
CGACTGGCCGCCACGGCGGTCGTCACGCTCGCCGTGCTGCTCGTGTCGTTGTCGCCCTACCTCGCGGTGCAGGGGGCGCGTCCGCTCTCCCCGGACGCTCCGGACGTCGGGACGGCGTTGCTCAGCTACCTGTCGACGGCGGCGAACCTGCACTACCGGTGGTGGAGCCACGCCATCTACCAGTTGCGCGGAGCGCTGTTCCCGGGTGCGATCGCCCTCGTGCTGGCCGGCTCGGCGCTCGCGGCCAGAGGCGTCGCTCCGCCCGGCGTGCGGCGAACGCTCGTGGCCGTGGCCGGGGTCGGCGGGCTGCTCTCGCTCGGCCCGTTGACGCCGATCTACGAGTGGGCGTACTTCCTCATTCCGCCCCTTCAGACCCTTCGCGCCCCCGCCCGCTTCGGGATCCTGGTCGTCTTCGCCGTCGCGGCGCTCGCCGGTCTCGGCCTGGCCGCGCTCCGCGCGCGCTGGCCTGCATCCCGAGCGCGAGCCGTCGTAACCGCCGGCGCCCTGGCCGCGGTGACCGTGGAATGCCTGGCCGCGCCGCTCTCCTACCGCCCCATCGAGTACGGCGCGCCAATCCACCGTGCGCTCCAGGCGGTCGGCCCCGGTGCCCTGCTCGAGCTGCCGCTCCACTCCGGGGGCGGGGGGTCCCACCCGAACGCCTGGTACCTCCTGGCGTCCACCGAGCACTGGCGCCCGCTGATTGCCGGCTACGGTAACGGCAGGCCGGCCGGCTACGACGACCTCGCTCGGGTCCTCTCGACCTTTCCATCCACGCTCGCCGTGGCGCGCCTGCAAGCGCTCGGCGTGCCCTGGGTCCTGGTCCACACCTCGCGTCACCCGCAGCCACCGGAGATGCTCGCCCGCCTGGAGGAGGCGCGGGGGAGGCCCTCCCTGACCGTGCTCGGCGAGGTGGGCGCCGATCGCCTCTATCGGATCCACCCCCGAATCGAGACTGCGCCGGGCGGCGAGCTGGCGGACCTTCCCTGGTCGGAGCTGTCGGTACGGCGCGGGTCTGCGGATGCCGGGAGCTTCCTGAGAGCCTTCTACGGCGTCAGCTACGGCTTTGCGCTGGAGAGTGGCGATCGATGGGTCGGCTACTTCGAGAACACCTCACGGGAAGCGCGACTGCAGTTGCGCCTCCCGGTCGCGATGCGCGGGCGGTTCATCGACGCGCTGACGGGAGTCGACCTGGGGCCGGCCGCGGTGAGCCCGGTCCCGCCCGAGGAGCCTCCCGCAGAGGTGCGCCTGCCTGCCGACCGCCGCGCGGTCATCCTCAGCCTGCGGGGCGTTGCGGCCGGCGGCTCCGGCTGAGCCCGGAGGGTGACAGGCCCCGGCTACAGGCCGCCCGGTCCACGGCCGGGGTTGAGGGTGCCCTCGGGATCGAACCGGCGCTTGATCGCCTGCATGACGGGCAGGGCATCGCCGATCGGGCCCCAGGCTCCCACCTGCCGCCGCAGCTCCGGCTCGCCGCGCCGAATGACGGCCGACCCCCGGCCGAGCGGGAGACGCGCCCGCAGCTCCGAGACGACCGCCGCCTGCGCCTCGAGCGGGCCGTCGAGCCGGAGGTCGACCACCCCGAGCCCTGCCCGTCCCGCCGCCGCCAGCTCGACCCCCGCGTCGGCCGCGCGCCCGCGCAGCCAGACGAGCGTCGGGAAGAGCTCCGCGGGTACGGTCGCCAGCTTGACGAGGGTGCCGGGGGCGGACCAGTGCGCGGCGTGGCGATCCCAGACCGCCTGCTCGTCGGCGCCGGCGTGGATCGCCGCGGACCCGCACGTGCCGACGAGCGTGCGCGCCGCCTCGACCTGCTCGGAGACGGACGCCTCGACCGACTCGAACCGGGCCAGCAGCCGGACCGGCGGCGAAGAGACCTCCAGGGCGGTCGGCGTGAGCGGCGCGGCGACGAGATCCGCGGCGGCCGATGCCGCCCGCTCCAGCGAGTCGACCGTCACCTCCAACGTGCGCGAAGCGGGAGGCGCGGGGGCCAGCTTGAAGGTTGCGGTCAGGATGACCCCCAGACAGCCGAACGACCCCGTCAGCAGGCGCGAGAGGTCGTAGCCGGCGACGTTCTTCACGACGATGCCGCCCGCGCGCGCCACCCGTCCGTCGGCGCGCGCGACCGTGACGCCGATGATCGAGTCGCGCGGGGCGCCGTGGCCGTGGCGGCGGGGGCCGCTGTCGTTGGTGGCCACGATGCCGCCGACGGTCGCGCGGTCCGGCCAGGGCGGATCCCACGGGAGGCGTTGTCCGTGCGCGGCGAGCGCCGCGTGCACCGCGGAGAGGGTCGCGCCGGCCTCCACGGTAGCGGTCAGGTCGCCGTGGCGATGCTCGACGACCCGGTCGAGCCTCGCCGTGGACAGCAGCAGATCGATCGGGCCGCTCGCTGCGCCCCAGTCGAGCTTGGTCCGCCCGCCGGCCACCAGCACGCGGAGACCCTCCGACGTCGCCCAGGCGAGGGACTCCGCCAGCCCTTCCGGGGTCACCGGTTCCGCGACGAGCCGCGGCCGCACGCCGTCCGCGACGTCCCGGCCGGTGCCGGCCCGCGCCGTGCCGCCGCGCACGCGTGCCGTGAGCTCCGTGACCAGGGCCGGCGTGGATCCGGCGGGGACCAGCGTGGTCGGGGTCGGTGCCATGTCTCAGAGCCGCTCCGCCAGCCCCGCGACCTCGGCGGGATGCCGGCGGTAGGGACCGGGCACCTCGCCGCAGAGGCGCGGGGTCGGGAAGACCTTCCCGGGATTGCAGATGTACCCCGGATCGAACGCGCACCGGACGAGCTGCATCGTGTCGAGGTCGCTCTCGCTGAACATCTTCGGCAGGTGCTCGGCCTTGTCGGCGCCGACGCCGTGCTCTCCCGTGATGGATCCGCCGGCGTCGAGGCAGTAGGTCAGGATCTCCGACGCGACCTCCTGCGCGAGGTCGGCCTGCCCCTCGATCCGCTCGTCGTAGCAGACCAGCGGGTGGAGATTGCCGTCGCCGGCGTGGAAGACGTTCCCGATCTTGAGGCCGGACCGCTCCGACAGGCCCCGGATGCGGCCGAGCACCTCCGGCAGGCGGGTGCGCGGGATCACGCCGTCCTGGACGTAGTAGCTCGGCGAGACGCGGCCCATGGCGGCGAACGCCGCCTTGCGTCCCTGCCAGAAGCGCGCCCGCTGCTCGTCCGTGCGCGCGACCTGGATCTCCACGGCGCCGGCCTCGGTGCAGACCTCCTCGACGCGGCTGAAGAGCGCTGCCACGTCGGCCTCCGCGCCGTCGAGCTCGACGATCAGGATCGCCTCGGTCTTCGGGAAGTCGGGATGGACGGCCGCCTCCGCCGCCTCGATGGTCACCCGGTCCATCATCTCGACCGCGGCCGGGATGATGCCGGCCCCGATGATCCCCGACACCGCGTTCCCGGCCCCCTCCGTCGAGTCGAACGCGGCGAGGAGCGTCTTGACCGCGGCCGGCTTGCGCAGCAGGTTCAGCGTCACCCGGGTCGCCACGGCCAGCGTCCCTTCCGATCCGACCAGGACGCCGAGCAGGTCGAGGCCCGGCGCGTCGAGGGCCGGACCGCCGAGGTGGACCAGCTCGCCGTCCGGCAGCACGACGTCCGCCCCGAGCACGTGGTGCACCGTGAAGCCGTACTTCAGGCAGTGCGCGCCGCCGGAGTTCTCCGCGAGGTTGCCCCCGATGGAGCAGATGACCTGGCTCGACGGATCCGGGGCGTAGTAGTAGCCGGCCGCCGCCACCGCCTTGCTGACGTCGAGGTTCATCACGCCCGGCTCGACCGTGATGCGCCGGTTGGGGATGTCGACGTCGAGGATGCGGTTCATCCTCGTCATCACGATCAGGACGCCGTCCGGGTGCGGCAGGGCGCCCCCGGAGAGCCCCGTGCCCTGGCCGCGCGCCACGAACGGCACGCCGTGCTCGTGGCAGAGGCGCACCACCCGCTGCACCTGGTCCGCGGACGTCGGCAGCACCGCGACGCCCGGCTTCGAGCGCAGCTTCACGAGCCCGTCGGTCTCGTAGGTCAGCAGCTCGCCTTCGTCGCGAACGATGCCGTCCGGGCCGACGATGCGCTCGAGCGCAAGGAGTAGCTGTGCGTCCACCGTGTGCTCCTGCTTCCCCGCGACGGCCTTGCTCCCGACCGCGCGGGCCCGCCTTCCGGCCTGCCGGCGTCCCGGCCGGGAGTCTCCGCGCCCGCGCAGACTCCCCACGCGCCCGCAAGGGCGCGCTACGGCCGGGAGTACTGATCGATCACGCGCGAGATGGCCCGCCGGCAGACGCGGCAGAACCCGACCGGGTTGCGCGTGAACATGATGCAGTCCACCTCCGGGCGGTAGAGCCCGGTCGGCTCGTACGACGCCCCCTCGAACGCGCCCACCTTGCCGGCGTGGGCCATGCCGCCGAGCAGCGCCGTCTCGAGCTCCATCTGCGCCGTGAAGAGCTCGTCCATGCGGGTCTCCGGCGCCCCTGCCGCCCGCAGCTCGCCCCGCTGCCGCTGCGCCGCCGAGCTCCCCGCCTCGAACGCCGGCTTGTCCCAGGGCGTCGGCAGCGGAGTGTCCTCCTCGACCAGGTCCGCCCACTTGAGCCGCGCCGGGTCGTGCAGGGCAGTGACGTTCGGCTCCCACGGCTCCTGGTGGTACGCGGCGCCCGTCTCGTACGCCACGTCGGACGTGTAGTACTCGTCGGCGAGCCCCGCGAAGTGGTGGCCGAACTCGTGGATGAACACGTACTCGGCGAAGCCGGTGTCGGCCGCTGCCGTCGCCTGGAAGTTGAAGATGCCGCCGCCGCCGTACTGCGCCTCGTTGACGAGGATCTCGATGAACTCGTAGGGGGCGGCCGACGCCGCGTCGCGCAGGGTGCGGTTGTCGTAGGTCAGGAGGTAGCGCTCGGAGTCGAAGATGTTGTACTCCGCCGAGAGCGGCGTGCGCCGGAACTCTCCGGCGCGCGGCCGCGAGACGCCGGACTCGGCCGACGGGAGGTCGATCCCCCGGACGTTGAAGTCGCCGCGCCGGCTGCGGAACGGCTCCTCCTCGAAGAGCGCCTCGGTCAGCCGCCGCGCGTCGCGCCGGAACTTGCCGAGCTCGTCCGCCGTGTAGCCCTCGCCCAGAATGAGGAGGTCGACCTTCTCCGACGGCGGCCCGTTCTCGAACAGCGGCCAGACCTCGCCCATCGGCGGGCGATCGGCGGGGTTGACGAAACGGGAGTCGGGATCGACGACCGTGGACCAGATCTCGTGGAAGCTCCGCTCCGCGTCGCGCACCTTGAGCACGACCTGCACCGGGCGCCGCGGCCAGGGGAAGCGGAGCGACTCGTGGAACGTGCGGTGCCGCTCGCGCGACTCGGCCGTCGTCTCCCACTCGCCGTAGATCGAGGCGAAGCCGCGCGAGTAGATCACCCGGTTCGTGCGGCGGTCGATGACCTCGAAGAGGTACTTGCCCAGGTTGAGGTCGTCGACGAGGCGGGTGCGGCTGCCGGCCCACGGCCCGTCGGAGACCACCTGGTCGAGCGCGACGATCTCCGTTCCGCGGCCCCCGCTGTGGAAGTAGTCGACGCGCATCGTCCGGTCGACGAAATGGCGGTCGAAGGGGCCGGCGCCGTCCTCCTGGGCGGCCGCGCTCGCGCGCGGGACCCGGCCCTGGTGCGAGGCCCCGGAGACGAGGACGGCCGCGACCAGGGCGGCCGCCCAGCGCGCAACGGTCGACATGCCGCCATTCTACCGCCGCCGCGTCGTTTCGTCGCCCGCCCGACGAGGCGCCCCCGGGGGACGGCGGGTCCGCCGCGAGCCGCGGCGTCGGGCAAAACGGCGCGACGCCGGCTTCCGGTAGGATCGACCGGCCGCCGCCGCCGTCCGGAACCCGGCGCCGCGCGGAGCCCGGAACCCACCCGGCAGCCAACGCGGAGCGTTCGAGCGTGACTGGCATTCCCGTAGAGCGTGCGGGCGAGCGTCCCATACGATCCCGCAACACCGTCTACTACCGCCTGGCCCACTGGCCGATCTGGATCTGGGTGTTCTTCCTGGTCCCGGCGCCGCTGACGTTCGACCTGTTCGAGAGCGGGTTCGACGCGCGGATGGCCGTGTGGCTCGGCGTCGTGCTCGCCGGCACCGGCGCGGCCGGCCTGCGCGGGCGGCTCCCGGGCGTCGAGCCGCGGCCCTACATCCTGCGCTTCACCGAGGACCGGCCCAACCCGCTCTACCGCCGCGTCTGCTACACGTTCGCCTGGAGCGCCGTCCTGACGTTCGCGCTGCTCAATCTCGCGGGCCTCGTGCTCGCGGTCCTCACCGGCGGCTGGATGCTCCGCCAGCTCTACGAGACCGCCTACCTGCCGATGGCCCTCGTCATCTGGGCGCTCGGCGCGGCGGGGCGGCTGCCGCGCGTGAAGCCCTCGACGCGGGGCGAGGGGCACGAGCGCCGCTACTTCTACGGCGCGGTGTGGGCCGTGTGTCTCGCGCAGCCCGTGCTGTGGCTGCTCTGGGGGGTGGTCCCGGAGGGCCGGGCCGGCGACGTGCTGAAGCTGGCCGTCTTCGTCGGCATGCTCGCCTTCGTGGGCTGGCTGGCCTACCGGGGCCGGCTGCCCCGCACCCGCCCCATCGTCCCCGGCGAGGTGGCGGTCAGCGACTAGAGGGGAGCCGCGAGAGAGAGACTGCCGAGCGGCCGCGGCGCCCTCCGACGCAGCGCGGCGGGGGCCTCCGCGGCCGTTCCGAACTCCGGGCGCCGGGCTGCTACGATGGGTGGTCGGATGGCCCGCTCTTTCCTTCTCGCGGCCACGCTCGCCCTGCTCCCCGCCGTCGTCCTCGGCCAGGCCCCGTCGGACGTCGTCGCGTCCGCCACGGGTGTCGTGGTGGCGGTGACGTCCATCGCCACCGTCTTCGCCAACGTCGACTGGCAGTCTCAGGTCCAGTATCAGGCCGACGGGTCGCTGCGCCTCGAGCGCGACGTCCAGCTGGGCAGCGAGCGGGAGGGCTGGCAGCTCTTCGCCGAGGAGGCCCTCCTCCAGCCGGCGGAGTCGCGGATCACGGCCATCGGCAACGTGGTCTTCGAGACGGCCGAGGTACGCATCGCGGCCGAGCGGGTCGAGTTCGACATGACCGACGGCTCGGCCGTCTTCCACGACGCCTACGGCTCGGTGAACATGCGCGGCGAGGTCGAGCAGA
>JAPOWL010000043.1 GCA_026707615.1 Acidobacteriota bacterium
CGGACGCCGCGCGTTCCGCGCCGGCCATGCGGGCGCCGACCGCCGCTGCCGCAACGCCGCCACGTGGCAGCGCAGGCAGACGCGCGGGGGCGGGCCTCCGCGCGTCCGTTCGAGAGTGAGGCGGGCCGGCCAGCGGCCGCACACCGCGCAGAGCCGCGCCGGTCCGGACCGCGGGCCCGCGACCCGCCGCGCGGCGGGCAGCCGCGCGTCGCTGTAGCTGAGGTCGAGCTGCCGTGTCGATCCCGCCGCGCGCCATCTCATCATCGTATCCCTTTCCCCATCGCGTACCGAGTGTCTGCCGCCGCCTCCACCCGCCGCGAGCCCAACGCCTGGGGCCGCGGGCAATCGGGACGAGAGGCGGCCGCCTCCACCCAACGTACGCGGGCGGTGTGACAGGGAAGGTCATACCCGGCGGCGCTGCTCTTCCGCATCGCCCGTATGATCGAAAGAGACGTGACGCGCCCCGGCGCGGTTCGATGCCGCGAACCGCCTCCGGTGCCCGCCCGCGCGATGCCCCGCAACGCCGAAGTCATCCGCCAGTGGACCATCCTCCGCGAGATGGAGGCCTCGCGGGGCGCGACGATCCGCCAGCTTGCCGAGTCGACCGGCGTCACCACCAGGACGATCCGCCGCGACCTCGAGGCCCTGCAGGAGGCGGGCTTCCCGCTCTACGACGAGCCGGGCGAGGCCGCGAAGCGCTGGCGGCTCGACACGCGGCCCTTCCGGCGGCTCGATCACACGGCCTTCACCCTCGCCGAGCTGTCGGCGCTCTACTTCAGCCGCACGCTCGTCGAGTGCTTCGCCCTCCCGCCCTTCGGCCAGGACCTCCGGGGAGCGTTCGCCAAGCTGGAGGCGGCCCTCGGCCCGCGGCTGCGCAGCTTCCTCGACCGCCTGCCGGACGTCATCCAGGCCAAGGCGCCGCCCGCGCGGCGCCGCGACGATGCGCAGCAGCGCGCCGCCATCGGCCGCCTGCTCGACGCGCTGCTGCACCAGCGCCGCCTGGAGATGCGCTACCACTCGCGATCCAGCCGGCGGGAGAAGGAATACCGCATCGATCCCTACCGCCTCGTCTACGCCGAGGGAGGCCTGTATCTCTTCGCCTACGTGCCGCGCTACGGCCAGGTGCGCACGTTCGCCGTCGAACGGATCCGGCGCCTGACGCCCCTCGACGAGACCTTCGAGCCGGTCGAGGACCTCGGCGAGGCGGCCTTCCCCCACTCGCTCGGCATCCACCAGGGCCCCCCCGAGCGGGTCGAGCTCGAGTTCGCGGCCGATCTCGCCCCCTACGTCCAGGAACGGGTCTGGCACCCGTCGCAGGAGCTGGCGCCCGGGCCGGAGGGGTCGGTCGTCGTCACGATGGACGTCTGCAACGACGGGGCGCTGCGGAGCTGGATCCTGAGCTTCGGACCGGGCGTGCGCGTGCGGGCGCCCGAGGGCCTGGCGCGGCAGGTTGCGGCGGATCTGGACGCCGCCCGCGCCGGCTACGGGGACTGAGGCGAGACCCTGCCCATGGCGCGCCGCACGGTGCTCGCGAGCGCGGCCCTCGCGGCCCTGACCGGGGCCGCGATCGGCGCCGGCGCGGCGTGGCTCCTGTTGCGGGAGCCCCCGCCCCCACCGCCGCCGCGGCAGGCGGTGTCGATCCGCGTGTCCTCGGACCTCGACCTGCTCGACGTGGCGATCTCCGGCGACGGCCGCCGGATCGCCTATACCGCGATACGGGACGGGCGTTCTCGCCTCTACGTCCGGCGGCTGGACCGCTTCGACGCCCGGTCCGTCCCGGGCACGGAGGGCGCGAGCCAGCCCTTCTTCTCGCCCGACGGCGAAACGGTGGGATTCTTCGCGGACGGGTTCCTCAAGACGGTGGCGCCGGGTGACGACGCGGCAGCGCCGGCCGTCGTCTGCCGCCTGGCCGGCGAGCCGGCCGGCGGGGCGTGGACTCCGGGCGGCACGATCCTCTTCGGCGGCCCCGGGCGCGCCGGCCTTCAGGAAGTGCCCGCCGGCGGTGGCGACCCGGTCGCGCTGACCTCCGTCGACGAGGCGGCGGAGGCGACGGCGCACGGCTGGCCGCACGCGATCGACTCGCGCCACGTGCTCTACACGGTGGGCCGCCGGGGGCGCGACCCGCGCCTGGCCCTCCTCGACCGCGAGACGGGAGACTCGCGCACGCTGCCGCTCGCGGACGGCGGGGGTCACTTCGTCGCGCCGTCCGCGGTCGTGTTCGTGCGGCGGGGCGAGATCTTCGCCGCCGCCATCGACCTCGAGAGCGCCGGCCGGCAGCCCGTGCCCTCGCCGCGACCCGTGCTCCGGGGCGTGGCGGGCCGCGCGGTGGGCGACCGGGGCCTGGGCCGATCGCGGATCGCGGCGGCGCGGGACGGAACGCTCGTCTTCGTTCCGCCCACCCGGGCGGAGGGCGATTCGCACCTCGTGCGGGTGGACGCGGACGGCCGGTTCGAGGCGGTCGGCGGCGTGGCGGCGCGGCACCAGACCCCGCGCATCGCTCCCAACGGCCGGCAGGCGGCGTTCAGCGCCACGACCGCGGTCCTGCGCCGCGACCTCTGGCTGCTCGACCTCGATCGGGGCACGCGGCGGCAGCTCACGCGCGACGCCGGCGACAACCACTCGCCGCTCTGGACGCGCGACGGAGCGGCCCTCACGTTCGCCTCGTCGCGCACCGGCCTGCAGCACGTCTTCCGCCTCCGGACCGGGAACGCGGAGGTCTCCGGTCCGCTGTTCGGCGGCGACCTGCGGGCGCCCGGCTCCTGGTCGCCGGACGGGCAGCGCCTTGCCTTCCACGAGGTGCATGCCGACCGGGCCCGCGATATCTGGACCTGGCGGCGCGGCGCGGAGCCGGAGCCGTGGCTCGCCACCGCCGCCAACGAGCGCGCGCCGGCGTTCTCGCCGGACGGCCGGTGGCTGGCCTACGTGTCGGACGCCGAGCGGGGCGACGGCGATCAGGTGTACGTGCGGGCGGTCGACGACCACGCCGGGCCGCCGCTCCGCGTGTCGCCGGCCGGCGGCACCGAGCCGGTCTGGGCGCCTTCCGAGACCACCCTGTTCTACCGGCGGGGGCGCGGGCTCTTCCGCGTGGCGATCGCGGGCGACGGCTCCGGCCGCCCGGCCGCCGGCGCGCCCGAGCACCTCTTCGACGGAGCGTTCCTCGCGGACCCGCTGGACAATCTGCCGGCGTACGACGTCGGTGCCGGGGCGCGGCTCCTGATGCTCCGGCCGGTGGGACGGTCGGACGCGATGCACCTTCTGGGCGGCTGGCAGGCGGCCGTCTTCGCGCCGCCCGGGGCCGGGCATTGAGTCTGCGCCGCAAGACGGCGCGGACTCCCGAGGATCGGCGGGGCGCCCGAGCGAGCTGCAGGCGACGAACGGCGGGGCCAGGAATCTGCGCCGCAGACCGGCAACGAAGAGAGTCTCGCGCGCGCGCAGGCTCCCACGCGCCGGTCAGGGCGCGCTGGCGCCGATGGAACCGGCGCGGCGCGGCTCCGTATTTCTCGAATGAGGGGACGCACCCATGCACTGTCACCGATGTGGTCGTGAGATGGCCGACGCGGCGGCGTTCTGCCAGTTCTGCGGCGCGCGCCGCGAACCCGAGGACCGGCCCGCGCTGCGGCGGTCGCAGGTCGACCGCCAGATAGCCGGCCTGTGCGGCGGCATCGCCCGCTACCTCGACGTCGACCCGGTGTTCGTCCGGGTGCTGTGGGTCGTGCTGACGATCGTGCCCGGCACCATCCTGCTCGGCGTGCTCGCCTACGCCGTGGGCTGGCTCATCGTGCCGGAGGCCGCGTACGGCACGGAGCCGGTCATCACCAGCGGGGTCGGCGGCCGGAAGCGCCTGCAGCGCTCCACGCGGGACGTCACGATCGGCGGCGTCTGCGGGGGCATCGCCGAGTACTTCCAGGTAGATGCGACCGCGGTCCGCCTGCTCTGGGTGGTCCTGTCGGTCTTCCCGGGCCTGATCGTGGGCGGGGTGCTCGTCTACGTGCTGGTCTGGCTCATCATGCCGGCCCAACCGGAGCCCGTCGGCCCGGCTCAGGCCCAGGCCCAGGCAGAGCCACCACCACCCCCGCCGCCGGCCTCCGATGCGGCGGGTGCCGCGGCCCCGGAGTAACCGGTCGATCCCGGCGCCGCGCGATCCGCACGCGTCGCCCGCAACGCCGCGACCGGGCCGCCGGGCGAGGCCGCGGGTCCGCGACCGAGCGACCGCTCGACCCTCGCGCCCGGCGCCCGTGCACGGCCCGGCTCTCCGCACGTCCGCGCGGCGGGTATGCTCTGCGGCGACCATGAGCCCTGCCGTCGACGCCATCCCGATCGCCAACCTCAGTCTCGCGCTGCTGCCGGCCGCCGTCGTGCTGGCCGTCCTCCACCGCTGGTCGACCGGAGCCGGCACCGCCCTCTACGGACTCGGCCGCATGGTGGCGCAGCTCGCGCTGGTCGGCTACACGCTGACCTTCCTCTTCGGAACGGAGCACCCGGCGGTGGTGCTCGGCGCCCTGGCCGTCATGCTGTCCGCGGCAGGCTGGATCTCGCTGCGGCCCATCGCCGCGCGCCGCGCATCCGTCTACGCGCACGCGCTGGCCGCGATCGGGGCCGGTGGGCTGTCGACCCTGGCCGTGGTCACGCAGGGCGTCCTGGCCGCCGACCCCTGGCACGACCCGACCGTCCTCATCCCCCTGGGTGGCATGGTGCTCGCCGCGTCGATGAACGCGGTCAGCCTGTCCGCGGAGCGGCTCGACGCCGAGCTCGGCCGCGGCGCGACCTACCCCGACGCGCGTCCCATTGCCATGCGCTCGGCACTGATTCCCCAGATCAACTCCCTGTTCGCGGTGGGCCTGGTGTCGCTCCCCGGAATGATGACCGGCCAGATTCTCTCGGGCATCTCCCCGTTGATCGCGGTCCGCTACCAGATCATGGTGATGTGCATGATGTTCGGCGCGGCGGGGATGTCGGCGGCGTGCTTCCTGGCCCTGCAGCGCCCGCGCGGCGGCGAGCCCTCCCCGTCCGACCCCGCCTGAGGAAACGGCGCACCAAGGGGGAAGACGCCCGCGCCGGCGTCATCCGGAGTCGCGGCCGCGCTCGCGGCGGCCAGGCATCTCGTCGGCGCCGTTCGTCGGACGGTTGCTCTCGAGGGCGCGATCGAGGGCTCCCAACCGGTCCACCGGAGCGGGTTTCGCGCGCACCTCGCCGGCCCCGGCGCGGTTGACCGGCCCGACGTAGCGGTCGCTCCCGAGGCCGGCGGCGGTGAAGGCCGCCTGCATCGCCTCGGCCACGGCCTCGGCGGCCGCGTCCGAGCCCGCGAAGGCGAGCACGCTCGGGCCGGAACCGGATATGGAGCAGCCGAGGGCGCCGGCGTCCAGCGCGGCGCGCTTCACCTCGGCGAAGGCCGGCACCAGCGGAGCCCGGATCGGCTCGACCAGCGCGTCCCGGATGCTCCGGCCGAGCAGGGCGAGGTCGCCGCGGTGGAGCGCGGTGACGAGCGCGGCGACGTTGCCCAGGTTCGCCACCGCCTGCCCGATGGAGAAGCTCCGCTCGGCCACGCGCCGCCGGGCCTCGGCGGTCAGCACCCGCGCGTGCGGGTGGACCAGGACGACGCGGAGGGTGTCGGGCACCGGCAGCCGGATCAGGTCGAGCGGATCGGACGAGCGGATCAGGACGATGCCGCCCAGCACGCTCGGCGCGACGTTGTCGGCGTGCGCCGTGCCCGAGGCGGCGGCCTCGCCCCGCAGGGCGCAGGCCACCAGGTCGTCGCTCGAGAGCACCCCGCCGAAGAGCGCGTTCACGGCGACGGCGCCCCCGACGCTGCTCGCGGCCGAGCTGCCGAGGCCGCTCCCGAGCGGCATCTGCTTGTGCAGCCACAAGCGGACTCCGCGGCCGTCGGCGGGAAGCCGTTCCAGCGCGGCGGCGGCGGCGATGCCGACCACGTTCTCCCGCGGATTGGTGTTGAGCGAGTCCGCGCCGGTGACCTCGACGATCTCGACGCCGGGCCGATCGCACGCCTCCGCCTCGACCACGTCGCCGGGACGCTCGAGGGCGAGGCCCAGCACGTCGAAGCCGGGACCGAGGTTCGAGGCCGTGGCGGGGGCGAAAACGCGCACGCGTTCGGGCATGCGGCCGATTATCGCCGACCGCGCGCCGTCCCGCCCCGGAGAAGCCGTGCCGCCGCCCGCCCGTCCCGCGGTAGACTTTGACGAGCGGTTCGCGCCAGAACCGGGAGGAAGAGGCAATGCACGCACGCCGCGCCCTCGTCGGAGTCCTCGCCGCCACGGTCGTCGCCGGCTCCCTGGCCTGCGGGCGAGCCGCCGCGCTCGACCCGGACCTGCCCGAGATCGTGGCCCGGTCCATCGCCTACCACGGCGGGCCGCTCTACGCGAGCTCCCGGATGTCGATGACCATCACGTCGCTCTCCGGGAGCTTCGGCATAGAGGCCATGCGGGACGGCGGCTCGTTCGAGTACATCGTGACCAACCCGGCCCGCGGCGACCGCCCGGAGCGCCGGGTGCGCCTGACGAACGACGGCGTCACGGAGTGGATCGGCGGCGTGGAATCCGAGCTCGACGCCGAGGCCGAGCGGCGCGCCACCGCCTTCGTCAACGCGCGCGTCTTCTTCCCGCTGCTGCCCTACACGCTGAACGGGGGCGACATCCACTTCGAGGACCGGGGCCTCGACCGCTGGGCGGGCCGCGACCTCCACCGGGTGCGGGTTTCGTTCACGCCCGGCACGAGCAACGACGCCGACGACGCCTATACCTTCTGGTTCGATCCCGAGACCGGCCGCGTCGAGCAGTTCGGCTACGACTTCGACAACGGCCTCCGCTTTCGGCGCGCCACGTCGTTCGAGCGGGTGAACGGCGTGCTCTTCTCCGACCAGGACAACTATGCCGTCGACGGCGGCAAGATTCCGGTCGACACGCTGACCCCCGACTACGTGGTGGGCAACATGCGGCTGCTGTCCGAGGTGCGCATCAGCGACGTGACGGTCGAGCCTCTGTAGACCGCTTCACTCGCTCTCCGCCGGGGCCCGCTCCCAGACGTAGGGCCGTCCGGTCACGTGCCGCTCGAACCAGTCGAGCTCGACGTTCATCTTGAAGAGCTGGTGCCGGAGCTCGC
>JAPOWL010000024.1 GCA_026707615.1 Acidobacteriota bacterium
CCCCGCGCACCTCGAGGGGGAAGGCCAGGTTGGCGCCCACCGTCATGTGCGGGAAGAGCGCATAGTTCTGGAACACCATGCCGATCCCGCGCCGCCGCGGCGGCAGCTCGTGGACGGATTGCCCGTCGATGCGGATGGCGCCCGACGTCGGCGTCTCGAAGCCGGCGAGCATCATCAGGCAGGTGGTCTTGCCGGAGCCCGACGGCCCGAGCAGCGTCAGGAACTCGCCCTTCCGCACGCGGAGGTCGAGGTCCGCGACCACGCGGGTCACCCCGTCGAAGCTCTTGTTGACCTGTTCGAACCCGACGTAGGCCTCGCCGGGGGCCACTGGTTGCATGGCGTGGATTGTACAGATTGCTGCGGGCAGTCGGCTGCTTCCGCCCCGGCGAGCGGAGAAACCGGGGCCGCCAGGGGCAGGCCGCAGGCCGCAGCCGATACGCCGGTCCGAGCCGTTCCCGATCCCGACCCGCGGCGAGATCCCGTTCGACGCGCTCGACAACCTGTCTGGTCGTCGCCCCGGCCGAGGCGCGCCAGCAGCGCCGGCATCAAGTCTGCGTCCTCGTGCGCGATCGTGGACGTGCCCAACCTCGATACCCGTTGTGCCACAACCGCCCGCTGTGATCTGATGCGACAATTGCATGTGCATGGCGTTGAGACACCAGGACGAAGGGCGGAACGCTCAGGGAGCTGACGGGCCGCAGGCCGCGTGTATTCGCGGATCTGCGGCGGATCCGGGCATCCCGCGGCGCGACTCAGGAGCGGTCGCTTTGGGCCGGTCGGCAATGCTACGGGCGAGGTGCGGAGGGTAGGCATCCGACCATGACGAAGCCTGGCGTCTACGTCGAGACCTCGGTCGTCAGCTACCTGACGGCGCGACCCTCACGGGATCTCATCGTTGCGGCGCAGCAGGCGATGACCCGCGAATGGTGGCGCAACGCGTCGGCACGGTTCGTGCTGGTGGCATCGGAGTTGGTCTTTGCAGAAGCCGCTGCTGGCGACGCGGAGGCCGCTCGCGCTCGCCTGATCGCGCTGGAGAGGGTCAAGCGTCTTGACAATACGGCGGACGCTGCGGGGCTGACTCGGAGGCTACTGGAGGTCGGAGCGTTTCCGCGGGAGGCGGCTGCGGATGCGGCGCACGTCGGCATCGCGGCCGCGAAGCAAGTCGACTACTTGCTGACCTGGAACCTCCGCCACAACGCCAACGCTGCCGTGCGACCTCGAATCGAGCGAGCGCGCCGCGAGGCCGGCCACGAGCCGCCTGTGATTTGTACGCCGAGTGAGCTCATGGAGGCATACAGCCATGCTGACTGAAGAGACTGATCCCATCATCGCCGAGGTCCGGGCCATCCGGCAAGCGTACGCCGCGCGGTTCGACTACGATGTTGGCGCGATCTTCGACGACATTCGGGCCAGAGAACGCGCGTCTCAGCGCAACGACAACTCGCCGCAGCTGCGCAGCGTTCATTCCGGGGCTGGTGGTGAGCAGCGTTCGGGAACGACACGTCGCCCGGATGAACGGCCAGGGCCCCCCACGACGACGGAACCGAAGGCCACGTTCGGCCATTACATGATTGGAGTCTTCGACGTTCTGGGGCAGCGGCGGAAGCTGCGAACGCAGACAGACGTCCCGCCGAGGAACGACGATGTCGGCCAAGAGCGCTTGATCGCGGAGCTTCGGGCCACAGCGGGCGTCGTGATCGGATTCAGACAACTGTTCAGGCAGTTCTTCGTGGGAGCCAGCCGGCCCACTGGGCTGGCGGATTCCCTGCCCGAACCCCAACGGGCCGAGATGCTCGCGGCAACGACCAGCGAGATCTCGCTTTGGGGAGTGTCCGATGCCATTTTCGTGGGAGTTCCGCTAGCGTGGACTCGACATCCTGCCGCGCGCGTCGTTGACGTGCGGCGGTCTCTCTTGGCGGCCGGTAGCATATGGCTCGCCGGCCTTAGCGCGGGCCATCCCCTCCGGGGAGGCATGGAGATCGGCACGGGAATAGACATAGAGGGCGGCGAGTTCTATGGGCAAGCCCTTGAGGCAGCCTATCACCTGGAATCGAAGGTCGCCGGACTTCCGCGCATCGTCGTTGGACCCGAGTGCGTGCAGTTCCTGGAAGCAGTCAAACGCGACGGGGACAACTCGGACACCAGCTCCCAATTGGCTGCAGTCACCGCCGACCGGTGTCTTTCGATGCTTCGCCAAGATACGGATGGCCAGGTGGTCGTTGACGGTCTCGGCCAGACGATGCTGGACGAGATCGGGGGGAGCCAGGACTCGTGGCGCGACCAGGCGCTACGGGCGCACGAAAGGGTGCGCGTGTACTGCCGTGACTTTCGTGACGCCGGAAACACGAGACTGGCGGCACGATACGAGATTCTCCTCACCTTGTTCGACGAACGCGCGACGTAATCGCTGAAAGGGTGAAATTCCCAACGCGCCCTGTCCGCGCACGTTCCGTCAGGGCGCGCTTTCCTGCGGTGATTCCCCGCGGGCGGTCATCGCGTAGACCGCCGGCACCACCAGCATGTTCAGCGCGGTGGACGACAGCAGGCCGCAGACGATGACCAGCGCCAGCGGGGCCTGGATCTCGCTCCCCGCCTCGCCGAAGGCGACGGCCGCCGGCAGCAGTCCCAGCCCGGTCGAGAGCGCCGTCATCAGGATGGGCACCAGGCGGTCCACCGAGCCCTGCACCACGGCGGTCTCGAGGTCGACGGCGCCTTCCTGCCGCAGCCGCCGAATGCCGCGCACGAGCATGATCCCGTTGCGGGCCGCGATGCCGAACAGGGCGATGAAGCCGATGAGGGCCGCAATCGACAGCACGCCGTCGCCGAGGAAGACGCCGGCCACGCCGCCGATGAGCGCCAGGGGGAGGTTCACCATCACCACCGCCGCGTCGCGGGCGGACCGGAATGCGGCGAGGAGCAGGAGGAAGATGCCGGCGACGGCCCCGATGCCCAGCCCCAGCAGCAGGCGCTCGGCGGCGGCGGCGGCCTCGAGCTCGCCGCCGTACTCCACGCGGTAGCCCGCGGGGAACGCAACGGCGGCCTCCACGCGCTCCCGCACGTCGGAGGTGACGCGGCCGAGGTCGCGGCCCGCGACGTTGGCCGTGACGAGGATGCGCCGCTGGGCGTTCTCGCGTCCGATGAAGTTGGGGCTCCGGTCCTCGGCGATGCTGGCGAGGCTGCCGAGCGGCACGCGGGCCCCCTGCGGCATGTCGATCCGCGTCTGCCACATGGCGTCGAGATCCTGACGCTCGGCGGGGCGGTAGCGCAGGACGAGCGGCACCACCATCCCTCCGTCGAGGATCTGGCCGACGCGGCGTCCGAGGAGGGCCGTCTCGAGGGTGGAGGCGGCCTCGCCGGCCGGCATCCCGTGGCGCGCCAGCGCCGTCCGATCGAAGCCGACACGGACGGTGGGGATGTCGGTCTGCGGCTCGAGGGCCAGGTCCACGAGGCCGGGCACGCCCTCCATCGCGGATACCGCCTGGCCCCCCAGAGTCCGGAGCGTCGCCACGTCGTCGCCGAAGATCTTGACCGCGAGATCCGTGCGGGCGCCCGACATCATGTGGTCGATCCGGTGCGAGATCGGCTGGCCGATGGTGACGTTCGTGCCGGGCACGAGGGACAGCCGCTCCCGGATCTCGGCCAGGACGACCTCCCGCGGCCGTCCGTCCGGAACGAGCCGCACGTCGATCTCGGACGACTCGACACCCTGCACGTGCTCGTCCCGCTCCGCGCGGCCGGTCCGGCGCGCGGTGGCCGCCACCTCCGGCACGTCGAGCAGGAGCCGCTCGATGACCCCGCCGATGGCGTTCGACTCGGCCAGGCTCGTGCCCGGGAGCGTCACCGCGCTGACGACGAGCGCGCCCTCGTTGAAGGCGGGCAGGAACGAGCGTCCCATGCGCGGCACCGCCGCGAGCGCGGCCGCGAGCAGCAGCGCCGCGGTGGCGACGACCCACCACGGCCGCCTGAGGAGCCGGGGCAGCAGGCGGCCGTAGCCTCGCTTCAGCCAGGCGGCGAGCGGCGCCTCGCGGCCCTCGCGGATCCGTCGCGCACGCGGGAGAAGATACGCGCAGAGGGCCGGGGTCACGGTCAGCGCAACCACCAGCGACGCGAAGAGGGCCAGGAGATAGGCGGTGCCGAGCGGCTGCAGCAGCCTTCCCTCGACGCCCGAGAGGAAGAAGAGCGGCAGGAAGACCAGCATCACGATCAGCGTGGCGACGACTATCGATCCGCGGATCTCCCGGCTGGCGAGAACGACCACCTCCAGGACGGGCCGGCGCTCCGCCTCCGGCCGGCCGGCGTTCTCGCGCAGGCGCCGGGCCACGTTCTCGACGTCGACGATGGCGTCGTCGACCAGCGCCCCGACCGCGATGACGAATCCGCCGAGCGTCATGCTGTTGATCGACAGTCCCGCCGCCCGCAGCCCGGCCACCGCGGCCAGGAGCGACAGGGGAATGGCGACGAGCGTGATTGCGCCGGCGCGCAGGTTCGCCAGGAACACCAGGGTGACGAGGATTACGAGCAGCGTGCCGTCGCGCAGCGCGGCGTTCAGGTTCCGGAGCGCCAGCTCGATGAAGTCCGCCTGCCGGAACAGGCGCGGATCGAGCTGCATGCCGGCCGGCAGCTCCGCCTGCAGATCGTCGAGGACGGCCTCGAGCTCGCGGGTCAGCGCCAGGGTGTTGACGTCCGGCTGCCGGTGGATGCCCAGGATCACCGCCGGCCGCCCGTTGCGCGCGCCGTCGCCTCGCT
Source organism: Acidobacteriota bacterium (assembly GCA_026707615.1). GTDB lineage: Bacteria > Acidobacteriota > Vicinamibacteria > Vicinamibacterales > UBA8438 > JAGWAJ01. The sequence goes on from JAPOWL010000024.1 coordinate 4,747, forward strand.
TCAGCGACTCGCCCACGCGCAGCTCGGCGACGTCGCGCACGCGGATCGGCTGCGTATCCCGCGTCGTGATGACGGTGGCGCCGATGTCCTCGATGTCCCGGACGCGTCCCGCTCCCTGGATCAGGTACTCCTGACCGCCCGCGAGGCGGAACCCGGCCGACGTGTTGCGGCTCGCCCGCCGGAGCGCCTCCTCGACGGCGCCCAGGGCGACGCCGTAGTTCGCCAGCCGCCCCGGGTCGACCAGCACCTCGAACTGCCGGCGCTCGCCGCCGATGACCGTCACCTGCGACACGCCCGGGGTGGCCAGCAGACGCCGCCGGACGAGCACCTCGGCCGTCGTCCGGAGGTCGAGCGGCGACGGCGGCGAGGCGCCGTCGGCCGTTCCCGGCGCGAGGGCCACGAACATGATCTCGCCCATGATCGACGTGAGCGGGGCCAGCACGGGGGGCTCGACGCCGTCGGGCAGCGTTGCCGTGACCCCCGCGAGCTTCTCGACCACCGTCTGGCGCGCGCGGTGGACGTCGGCGCTCCAGTCGAAATCGACCCAGATCACCGCGATGCCGACGGCGGTGGCGGAGCGCACCCGCCGCACCTCGGCCGCGCCGTTGAGCGCCGCCTCGATGGGGAAGGTGACGAGCGCTTCCATGTCGCCGGGCGCGAGGCCGTGGCCTTCGACGAGCACGGTCACCGTCGGTGCCGTCACGTCGGGCAGCACGTCGACCGGCATGCGCGCGGCCACGTAGCCGCCGGCTACGAGGAAGCCGGCCGCCACCGCGACCACGCCCAGGCGGTTGCGGACCGCCCATTGGATCAGCGCGTCGAGCAGCATCGTGCGCTCCCGTCAGTGGACGTGCCCGTGTGCCGGAACCTGCGGCGAGAGAGCGGCCAGACGGATGAGCGGCGCGCCGCTCGTGACCACCCGCTCGCCGGGCTCGATGTCGCCGTCGAGCTGCACGAATCCGCCCTCGCGGTTGCCGAGCCGGACCGGCCGGCGCTCGAAGCTCTCGCCGCCGACCTGCACGAAGACGACCGGCTGGCCGGCATCGTCCACGACGGCGTCCTCCGGGACCGTCACCCCCCCGGTCGCCGCCGACGCGAAGATGCGCAGCGAAACCGCCTGGCCCACCGCGAGCCGCCGGTCCGGGCTGCGCAACTCGTAGATGATGGGCACGGTGCGGGCGTCGGCATCGAGGACGCGGCCCACCGACACCAGCCGGTCGAGGGCCAGCGGCGCGTCGAAGCCCGCCACCTCCAGCTCCGCGCCCGTCAGGTCTCCGAGCCGCGCCAGGGCGGCCTCCGGCAGCGAGCCCACCACGTGCACCCGATCGAGCGCCACGATGTGAAACAGCGTGTCGCCCTGGGCCACGCTGGCGCCGGGCGCCGCGTCCGACGCCGCCACCACGCCGCCGATCGGGGATCGGAGCAGGAACCGGACGTCGCGCCCGCCGTCGCCCTGCGCCGTGCGCGTGACGTCGAGCTGCGCCAGGTGCGCGTCGGCGGCGGCCAGGCGCGCCTCGGCCGTCTGCTCCGCCACGCGCGCCTCCAGTTGGCGGCGGGCCGGCAGCGCGCCCGCGTTCACGAGGCGATCGACGCGCGTGCGCTCGGCCCGCACCAGCTCCAGGGCGTTGCGGGCCTCCGCCACTGCGAGCTCCAGCGCCGGACGGTCCTCGCCGTGGCCGCTGTGCGGAACGATCTCGGCCAGGACGTCGTCGCGGGCGACCGGCGTCCCCACGGGCCGCAGCGGCAGGTCCGTGGTCAGGCGTCCCGCCACCGGCGAGGTGACGTCGGCGCGGCCGCCGGTGCGCGGCTCGATCTCGGCCGCGATCAGCAGGCTGTCCGCGATCTCCCGGCGCTCGGCGGGGACGGTCGCGAAGTCGAACGCCCACTGCTGCTCCTTGAGGAAGGAGATGGAGCCGTCTTCGCCGTCTTCGTCTCCTTCCGCGGGCGCGGTCGCCGCGTCTCCGGCCGCGCGCACCAGCACCTCGCCGAGATCGTGACGATCCGCGAGGGCGGCGGCGTCGAGCAGGACCTCGAGGCGGTAGCGCCCCGCCCGCGCGGGGGTGACGTCGATGCCGAAGATCCCGGGGCGGCCCGGCGCGTCCACGGAGAATGCCTCCGTAGCGCTCCCCGTAAGCCGAACCGCGGCGCCGCCCGCACGCACCGGCGCGAACGTCGCCAGGTCGGTGAAGTGGATCGCGAAGCGGCTCGTCTCGCCCTCCACGAGGGGGGGATACTCCATGAACAGCTCGCTGCGGTCGGTCCAGCGGGTCACGACGACCGGCGTGACCTCCTCGGCCTCGATTGCGGGGGGTGGGGGAGCGGCCCCGCCGACGCACGAGGCGGCCAGGAGGAC
>JAPOWL010000344.1 GCA_026707615.1 Acidobacteriota bacterium
GGTACCGCCCCACGCCCGTCTCCGGCCGCGGCGCCGCCCGTTGCCCCGCCGTCCGCGCGGGCCGCGGCTCCCCCGGTGCGCTCCGCCGCCAATCTGACGCCTCGGCCGACCGGCCGCGTCGTGCCGCCCAAGCTCCGCCTGCGCGTCGAGGAACCGAGACGCGCCGTCAAGCCGCCGACGCCGCGGCCGGCGCCGCCGCGACCCGGGGTGCCCCCGCCGGGCGCCCGCGTCCCGGTGGCGGCGAGAACGACGGTCCAGACTCCGCTAGGAGGGCCGCGCCCGTTGCCGTCGCAGCCGGTGCGCCCACCGTCCGCGAGGCCCCTGCCGCCGCGGCCGGCCGTCGGCTATCGGCCTCCACCGCGACCGCATCACAGGCCGGGCGGACGGCGGTCTGCCTACCGCCGCACGCGGGCGCAGGCGCGCACCCCGGCCGCACCGCCGCCGCCGCCGCCGCCGATCACCCGCACGATCACGCTGGCCGAAGGAATGACGGTCAAGGACCTCGCCGACAAGCTGGAGGTGCGCGCGAAGGACGTCCTGAAGAAGCTGATCGAGAAGCGGATGATGATGACCATCAACACGACCCTCGACGCCGAGACCGCGACGACCATCGCGCGGGAGTTCGGGGCGGACGTGAAGATGCGCTCGTTCGAGGAGGAGATGGTCATCGTCGAGTCCGAGGTCGCCAAGCCGGAAGACCTCGTTGCGCGGGTGCCGGTGGTCACGGTCATGGGACACGTCGACCACGGCAAGACCACGCTCCTCGACGCGATCCGCGAGACGAACGTGGCGGGCGGCGAGGCCGGCGGCATCACGCAGCACATCGGTGCGTACTCCGTGTCGATCGACGATCGCCGCATCGTCTTCCTGGACACGCCGGGGCACGAGGCGTTCACCCTGATGCGCGCCCGGGGAGCGAGGGTCACCGACGTCGTCGTGCTGGTAGTGGCGGCCGACGATGGAGTGATGCCGCAGACCCAGGAGGCGATCGACCACGCCCGCGCCGCCGACGTGCCGATCATCGTGGCGCTCAACAAGATCGACAAGGCGGACGCGAACCCCGAGCGGGTCAAGCAGGAGCTCGCGGCCCGCGAGTTGACGCCGGAGGACTGGGGCGGCACGACGGTGGTGGTCCCGGTCTCGGCCAAGAAGGGCGAGAACCTCGACAGCCTGCTGGAGATGATCCTTCTCGTCACCGAGATGGGCGAGCACAAGGCGAACCCGGTGCGGGCCGCCACGGGAACGGTGCTCGAGGCCAAGGTGGACCGCGGTCGCGGCCCCGTCGCGACCATTCTGGTCCAGGACGGCACGCTGCGAGTCGGCGACAACTTCATCGCCGGGGTCCAGGTGGGGCGCGTGCGCGCCCTCATCGACGACCGCCTGCAGCAGACCCGGGCGGCCGGCCCGTCGAGCCCCGTCGAGGTTCTGGGGTTGACCGGACTCCCGCAGCCGGGCGACGCCTTCCAGGCCGTCGCCGACGCCGCAAAGGCAAGGCAGATCGCCCTGCTGCGGCAGAACCAGGCCAAGGAACGGGCCCTCGGCGGACGCGGGCAACGCCTGACGCTCGAATCGCTGCAGGCTCAGCTCACGGAAGGCGAGGTGAAGGAGCTCCCGGTCATCATCAAGGCCGACGTGCAGGGCTCCGCCGAGGTGCTGGCGGACTCGCTCTCGAAGCTCGGCGACGACCGGGTGCGGATCAACGTCATCCACACCGGCGTCGGAGCCATCAGCGAGTGGGACGTGCTGCTGGCGTCCACCTCGAACGCCATCATCATCGGCTTCAACATCCGGCCGGATCGCAACGCGTCGGCCGTCGCCGAGCGAGAGGGCGTGGACATCCGCCAGCACTCCGTCATCTACAACGTGACCGACGAGATCAAGCTGGCGATGGCGGGCCTCCTCGAACCCACCATCAAGGAGCAGCGCCTCGGGCAGGCCGAAGTCCGCGACACCTTCAAGGTACCGAAGTTCGGGACGGCGGCCGGCTGCGTCGTCGTCGAAGGCGTGCTCACCCGGGCCGGGGAGTCCCAGGCCCGCATCGTCCGCGACGGCGTGGTGGTGCACGAGGGGCGGATCGGGTCGCTCCGGCGCTTCAAGGACGACGTGAACGAGGTGAAGTCGGGCCTCGAGTGCGGTGTGGCGTTCGAACGCTTCGCCGACATCAAGGTCGGCGACGTCATCGAGATCTTCACCGTCGAGAGGGTCGCCGCGACCGTGTAGCGAATCGGCGCCGCCCACCGGACCGATGCCCGCTGTCGGGTTGCTCGAGGTCGAGCTCCATTTCTCGGGTGCGCGTTCGCTCAAGGACAAGCGCATGGCGTTGCGCAGCATCAAGGACCGCCTGCGCAGATTGAACGTGGCGTACGCAGAGACCGCGCACCACGATCTTCACCAGCGCGCCCGCCTGGGAATCGTGTCCGTCGCGACCACTCGAGACGCCGTGGACCGTTCGCTGGAGGCCGCGCTGGACGAGATCGAGCGTCGCGACCCGGGAGCGATCACGACGACGGACGTGGAGTGGCTGGCATAGGACGCACCCATGGGGCACGGAGCGCGAACCGACCGGGTGGGCGAGCGTATTCGCGCCGAGCTCAGCGAACTGCTGCTGCGGCGCGTCCGGGAGCCGGCGGTGGAGGGCGTGACCATCACCCACGTCGACGTCACCCGCGACCTGCAGACCGCTCGCGTGTACTATCGGGTGCTCGCGGAGACCGCGAGCCGGCGCGACGTCGCGCGCGCCCTGCGCCGCGCGCAGGGGTTCCTGCGCCGCGAGCTCGGCGGGCGGCTGCGGCTGCGGCGAATCCCGGATCTGAGGTTCCTCCACGACGACAGCGTCGAGCAGCAGGATCGGCTGGCCCGCCTGTTCGACGAGATCCGGGAACCGGGAACGGATCCGGCCGAGGCGGAACGCGACGCCTGATGGGGAACGAGGCCGAGAGCGGCTCCCGGGAGCCGCTCTTCCGCATCGTGCACGCGATCCGGGCACGGGAGCGCTTCGTCCTGTCGTCGCACGCGCGCCCCGACGGGGACTCGATCGGCTCTCAGCTCGCGCTGGCCCACGCCCTGAAGCGGCTCGGCAAGCGCGCGGACATCGTCAACCGCGACGCGCCGCCGGCGAGCCTCGAGTCGCTCCCCGGCGCGGACTCGATCGAGGTCGCCGCCGAGGTGACCGGAGCCTACGACGCAGCGATCGTCCTCGAGTGCTCCTCGCTCGACCGCACCGAGGTGGCGGGGCTCGAGCGCTACTTCCTCGTCAACATCGACCATCACACCGGCAACCGGATGTACGGTGCGCTCAACTGGTACGACCCCTCCGCCGCCGCGTGCGCCGAGATGGTTCACGACCTCGTCGCCGCCCTCGACGTTCCCCTGACTCCGCCCATCGCCATCCCGCTCTACGCCGGCATTCTCACCGACACCGGCTCGTTCCGGCACGCGAACATCACGCGGCGAACGTTCGACATCTGCAGCCGGGTAGCGGCGAGTGGAGTCGACGTCGCCGCCGTGGCGGCCGCCATCTACCAGAGCGGCACGATGGGCCGGCTGAAGCTGACCGCCGCCCTCGTCGACGCGATGCGGCTGGCGGCAGGCGATCGTGTCGCCCTGCTGCGCGTCGACGACGCGCTGCTGCGCGACACGGGCTGCCCGCCCGACGACATGGACGGGTTGATCAACCTGCCGCTGTCGGCGCGCGAGGTGCAGGCGGTCGTCATGATCAAGGCCCTGGACGGTACCACCCGGGTGAGCCTGCGTTCGAAGGGCGAGATCGACGTGCGGAGCGTAGCCGCGTCCTTCGGCGGCGGCGGCCACCGCAACGCGGCCGGCTTCTCTCTCGACGGGGCACCGCCCGAGGTCGAGACCCGCATCGTCACGGCGGTAGCCGCGGCGGTCGAGGCGGCGGCGGGACCTCCCGCGGCGTCCGAGCCGGCGGACGGATGATCCGGCAGGCTGACGAACGCGACCCGGATCGACATGGACGGTGTACTCGTCGTCGACAAGCCGACCGGCATGACCTCGCACGACGTGGTATCGCGGGCGCGCCGCGCGCTCTCGATGCGACGAATCGGGTACGTCGGGACGCTCGATCCGCTGGCGACGGGCGTCCTTCCGCTGGTCCTCGGCCGCGCGACCCGGCTCGCGCCCCTGCTCTCGGTCGGGCCGAAGGTCTACGACGGCGTCATCCGCCTGGGTCTCGAGACCGACACCTACGACACGACCGGCGCCGTGCGGAACGACGTCTCGAACGGCGGCGAGCCGGCCCCGGACGTGACGGCGGCCGCCGTCGAGGCAGCCATCCCCGCGTTCACGGGGACGTTCCTGCAGAGCCCGCCGCCCTTCTCGGCCAAGAAGATCGGCGGCGTTCGCGCCTATCGGCTGGCCCGCCGGCAGTCGCCGGTCTCGCCGAAGCCGGTCGAGGTGACCGTGCACGCGGTCGAGGTGGTCCGTGTCGCCGCCGACCGGCTCCGCTGCCGGGTGACCTGCGAGCCGGGCTTCTACATGCGCGCCCTCGCGCACGATCTGGGCCGGGCCCTGGGCTGCGGCGGCTGCCTCGAGAGCCTACGGCGCGAACGGAGCGGCCCGTTCGACCTCGCGGAGGCCGTCGCGGTGGACGCGCTCGCGCCCGGGTCCCGGGAGCTGGCCGGCCGCGTCATCCCGCCCGCCCGCCTGCTCCCGCATCTGCCGGGGGCCGTCCTCACGGAGCACGGTCGCCGCCGCGCGGGACACGGCGGCGCGCTGACGCCGGCCGACATCGTGGCGAAGGACGGCGACTGGCCGCAACCGGGGCCGGACGGGACATCCGTGCGGCTCGTCGACCGCGAGGGTGGGCTCGTCGGCGTCGCCAAGGTGGACGAGGAGGGCGTTTTGCACCCCACGATCGTTCTGGTATAGGATTGCGAGTTGAACTGGCGGTGAGAGTCGCCATCAGGTGAGACGACGAGGTATTCCGTGGCGTTGGCGAAAGAGCGCAAGTCCGAGATCATCGGGTCGTATCGCACGCACGACAGCGACACCGGCTCGCCGGAAGTGCAGGTGGCCATCCTGAGCGAGCGGATCAGCTATCTCACCGAGCACTTCAAGATTCACGGCAAGGACCACCATTCGCGACGCGGCCTGTTGAAGCTCGTCGGGCAGCGCCGCCGCCTCCTCGACTACCTCAAGGGCAAGGACACCGAGCGGTACGCGGACCTTATCAAGCGGCTCGGCATCCGCAAGTAGGCGTGAAACCTACCGCCCGCCCCGTGTGGGCGAGTCACCCTCCTTCCCCACCTGCCGACATTCTGTTCGGCGCCGTCACGGCCCGAACGCCAACGGGAGCACAACCATGCACACGGCCCAGGTAGAGGTCGGCCGACGGACGCTCACCATCGAAACGGGCAAGCTGGCCAAGCAGGCGGACGGCGCCGTTACGGTGCGCTACGGCGACACGGTGGTCATCGTCACGGCGTGCGCGGCGGCAAGCGCCCGCGAGGGGATCGACTTCCTCCCGCTCACCGTCGACTACCGCGAGTACGCCTATGCCTCCGGGCGAATCCCCGGCGGCTTCTTCAAGCGGGAAGGCAAGCCCTCCGAGAAGGAAGTGCTGACGAGCCGGCTGATCGACCGGCCGATCCGCCCGCTGTTCCCGGACGGCTGGTCCCGCGAGACGCAGGTCATCTCGCTGCTGCTGTCGGCCGATGACGAGAACGACTCCGACGTGCTGGCGCTGACCGGCGCGTCGGCCGCGCTGTCGATCTCGGCGATCCCGTTCGAGCGTCCGATCGCCGCCGTTCGCGTCGGCCTCATCGACGGCGAGACGGTGCTCAACCCGACCTATCCCGAGCGCAAGCGCAGCGCGCTCGACCTCGTGGTGGCGGGAAGCGACGAGGCCATCGTCATGGTGGAGGCGGGCGCGCGCGAGGTCACCGAGGACGACATGCTGCAGGCCCTCGAGGCCGGGCACGGCGCGATTCGCCGCATCGTGGCCGCGATCGGCGAGATGACGGCCGCCGTCGGCAGGCCCAAGGTCACGGTGGAGGCGCGCACGATCGACGCCGGCGTCCGCGAGGACATCGAGGGCCGGCTCCTGGAACCGCTGCGCGAGGCGATGCGCATTCCCGACAAGCTCGAGAACTACGCGCAGGTGGATCGGGTGTTCGAGAGCGTCGTCGCCTCGCTGCCGGAGGAGGGCGCGGCCCGGGACGACGCCAAGCGCATCTTCGGGCAGCTCAAGGAACGGATCCTGCGCGACGAGGTGCTCGACCGGGGTCAGCGGCTCGACGGGCGGCGCTTCGACGAAGTGCGGCCCATCTGGTCCGAGGTCGGGGTGCTGCCGCGCGTGCACGGTTCCGCCGTCTTCACGCGCGGCGAGACCCAGGCGCTGGTGACCGCGACCCTGGGAACGGCCGACGACCAGCAGAAGATGGAGCTGGTCGACGGAGAGAGCTTCAAGCGGTTCATGCTGCACTACAACTTCCCGCCGTTCTCGGTCGGCGAGGTGAAGTTCCTGCGCGGGCCGGGGCGGAGGGAGATCGGGCACGGTCACCTGGCCGAACGCAGCCTGATGCCGATGGTTCCCTCGGAGCAGGACTTCCCGTACACCCTGCGGGTCGTGTCGGACATCCTCGAATCGAACGGCTCGTCGTCCATGGCCACCGTCTGCGGAGGCGCCCTGGCCCTCATGGACGCCGGCGTGCCCATGACCCGCCCCGTGGCCGGCATCGCCATGGGCCTGGTCATGGACGAGGCGCCGGACGACGGCGCGACCCCGCGGCACGCCGTGCTGTCCGACATCGCAGGCGCCGAGGACCATTACGGCGACATGGACTTCAAGGTTGCCGGGACCACGCAGGGAATCACGGCCCTCCAGATGGACATCAAGGTCTCGGGCATCACGACCGGGATCATGCGGGAGGCCCTCGCGCAGGCTCGCGCGGGCCGCCTGCACATCCTGCAGGAGATGGGGGGCACGATCGCCACGCCGCGGGACTCGATCTCCACGCACGCGCCGCGGATCGTGACCATTCAGATTCCGGTCGACAAGAGTCGCGACGGCATCGGCCCCGGCGGC
>JAPOWL010000119.1 GCA_026707615.1 Acidobacteriota bacterium
CATGAGCCGGCGGGAGCGGAGGTCGCGGTGCAGGCCGCTCTGCAACAGTGCACTGTTCAGCTCGTCGACTTCCGCTGGTGCGGTCCGGAAGATCTCCGCCAGGCTCACCAGAGCCGGCAGCGCGAGAAGGTGCTCCTGTTTCTCGTCCCGCAGTCGAACGATCGCGCCGACGTCGGGCAGGTCGTCGCGACGAATCGCTTCCCGCAGGGCACGCAACGCCACCGCCTCGAGGCCTTCGACGCCGCGCAGGAGGGAGCGGAGACGGGACCATGGATCGTCACCTTCGGCCCCGAGGAGACGACCGAGATAGGCCAGCGCGAGCTGATGGAGCAGGGCGAGGTCGCCGCGGCCGTCGCGCAACGCCGCTTCGCTCTCGCGGACCCAATCGAGCCATTCTTCGTGCCGTCGCCCCTCGACTTCTCGGTAGCGCTCATGGTCTCGCTCATGACGCTCCATCTCCAGCCGTACCCTCCGGTCGCTCTCCCGGATCTCCCGGTACACTCCGTTCAGGACTGCATTCGCCCGAGCGCGCGCCCCCAGCGCGTGAAGCGAGATCCCACTCGCGTCTCCCCCGCAGTGCGCCACGTGGCACGCGTGGCGAAGAAGGTAGTGAACGACTCGTCGATCCCGCGCAGCCCACGCTTCGGCCTGCTCCAGGCACCACGTTCCGAAACCCTCGGGCTGTCTCGCACCGTACAGACGCCTGACGATACCAACTGCCGAATCGGCGAATTCCTCGTCACCGAGCGCCGCACATCGAACCAGTCCTTCCGTCAAGACCGCTCGGTGCACTGCTGGACGTTGCTCCAGCCAGGTCCGAACGCGCCGAACACCGGAGGCGCCGGAGTCTACCTTCAACCCGGTGCCGAGCCAGTCGTACAGGCGCCCCCGCTCCAGGTGGTCGCCGTGCGTCGCGAGGCCCCGCGCCAGGAGATCTGCCGGAAGGTCCCGCAATCCGCGGCTCTCCAGAGCGCCTTGCAGCTCGTCTCGCCGGGCAACCAGCGTGTCCAGGTGGATGGCCGTGTCCTCTACTGGAGACTCGTCCACGAGATGCGATCTCCAGAAGTAGAAGTACTCGCCGAAGTCCGAGCTGTCGGACTCCGAGAGATACTCCCACACTTCCGAGGCGGCGAGCCCACCGGGATAGAGCTTCGCGAGCAGGATGCCCAGCAGCGCGTCCCCGGAATCTGAAGTTCCTCGGGCGGACAGGTCGGCCAACAGCGCCTTGAGCGACGCCGTGCGGCCCGCTTGTCGGCGTCCACGGTACGGGTATGCACGGAGCGCCCGCCTTCTGACCCCCGGCCACCGGCTGTCGTCATGCACCACGTCGAGCAGCGTGGCCGGGGTTCCGGCGAGCTCGGTACCCTGGGCGAGTGCACGCAGGATGAACAGGACGAAGGTCTGCTGCGAGTCGTCGCGACGGGCATCGGCCAGGACGTCGCGGACCGACTCGGCGAGGTCCGGCGCGATCAGACCGTTCTCGGCGAATCCTGCCCGCGCCGGGTCCAGCAGCGACTGCTCCAACCACCTGGCCATCGCCCCGGTCTCGTCAGCGAGAGACCGCAGGAGCCCGACCTTCTCCGCGGTCGACAGACTGCCCGGGTCGCCGTAGGTGGCTACCCCGACAGGGTCCCGCTCGATGATCTCCCCTCGCACGGCAGGACACAGCGCGGCCAGCCATGCTGCAAGTCCCCGGAGCTCCGCGAAGACGCCGCCGTCGTGACCTGTCATCAGAGCGAGAACGCGTCGCGCCGGCACGCCACACCGCCGGAGCTTGCCGCGTCGTCCCTCCCCCTGGACGAGGCTCGACAGGTATCGCGCGCCGAGAAACTCGGCAACCTGGCGGTGAACCGGGCGCCGGCGTCGGCGCCCCGTGGCGCTGAAGAGCTTGGTCGCAACTACCTGCCGGGCCAGGAACCCGCATTCGTGCCTGCATCGATCCAGGGCAGGAAACTCCTCATCTTCCGAACGCCTGTCGAGGGCATAGCCGGACGAGCCCGAAACAAGGAGCACGGCGCAAAGGCCGCCGGCAAGTCCGAGTAGATCGTCCGGTGTGGCAGGTGATGTCGACGCTCCTTCCGTGGCCGCGAGGTGCTCCTCATTCTGCTCCTGGAGCATCCGTCGGCAGGCGCCTTCGAACAGCTGCAACCGGCTTCCCGGCCAGCCTTTGCCGTCCGTCACGACGTCGGCCAGCATGTTGAGGCACTGAGGGTTGAAGAGGAGGCCGGCGACTCCCCTCTCCCGGGCCGTCCCCACGAACGATTCGGGATCGCCGATGCCGGCACGGGCGCTCAGGATCCGCTCAACGTCGTCGCCGGTGAGCGGATCCAAACGCAGGACAACCACGCCGTCGTTCCGTGACACCTTGGCTAGATGGACCCGATCGTTCGTCCCGAGCCAGTCCGCCTCGCGGCACGACAAGCGAAACGGTGGCCGTCCGAGGTCGTCAAGACGCCGCCGAATCCGGTCGAGTGGTTCTCGTGCGCTGCCGTGGCCAGCCCGCACCTCGTCCAGTCCATCGACAAAGAGGGTCTTCCCCCGCCATTCGGGGTGCCTGCACGGATCGAGGGTGACGAAGTCGCGCGCAGCTACCAGGCAGGCGTCATCCCCGAGCGCCTCCCGCTCGGTTTCGAACGACGTGGTCTTGCCCGCGCCCGGATCGCCGAGCAGCACGTAGGCCGGCGTGTCGCGATAGGCACTCAGGGGGCGGGAGTACAGAGACCTCTCCCGGCGCGCGGCGCCCTCGGGAATCTCGGTGCACGTACGGAGGACGATGCGGCTCATTCGTCCTCGATCCAGTACCCCGCTGGGGCGGCCAGGAACTCATTGAGGGGAACGCCGCCCTCGCCCACGAGCAGCACGCGCTGTGGACGGAAGCGTGTTTCGAACGTCCTCAGGCCGTTGGGCGAGGCCCGGCGCGGTCCACTCTTCACTTCGATGGCAACCAGCCGGGGACCGCGCCGCATCACGAAGTCGACCTCGTGTTGACCGTCGCGCCAGTAGTAGAGGCGGATGTCCGACGTCGCGGTGTTGAAGAGATGTGCACCGACGGCACTCTCCACGATGCGTCCCCAGAACGTGCGATCCGCCCTTGCCTCTTCGAACGAGTACCCGGAACCGGCAGTCATGAGGGCGGTGTTGAGCACGCTGAGCTTGGGGCTCGATCCCCGCCGGTGCGGGCGGCTGGCGTACTTCGGGAGCCCCGCCATCAGGCCGGCATCCTGAAGCAGGTCCAGGTAGCGCGCCAACGTGGTGGTATTGCCGGCGTCCTGAAGCTGCCCGAGCAGCTTGGTGTACGACAGGATCTGCCCGGAGCAGCTCGCCCCCAGCTCGAACAGTTGTCTCAGCAGGGCAGGCTTGTCCACGCGCGTCATCGCCAGTACGTCCCGCTCGATGTTCGGTGCGACCAGCGCCTTCAGGATATGGTCACGCCACAAGGTCTGGTCTCGAACCATGGATGCGGCGCCGGGGTAACCACCGAAGTAGAGATAGCTCGGCAGGTCCAACCCGAACGCTTCGGCCATCTCCGAGAACGACCAGTGCGTGACCTCGATGGGAGTGAAGCGTCCGGCCAGACTCTCGGTGAGCCCGGACTGCATGCGCAGCGGCGAGGACCCGAGTACGACGACGTGCAGCGGGCGATTCTCCCACCGGTCGGCATCCCACAGGCCCTTGACGGTCGAAGACCACTGCGGGATGTTCTGGATCTCGTCGAGGACGAGGACTGCACCGCGCCGCGATCCCGCGGCTTCGGCTCGAGCCGCCTCCCACTCTCGCACCAGCCATGCCGCGTCCTTGGGCCGAGGCTGCGCGGAGGTCCGCGCCGACCGGGAGCGCGGAGTGCCAACTCGGGGCGCGGGATCCGGTTCGTCGACCGTTCGGTACCGGCCAGGCTGTTCGATCCGGCGTAGCGCTTGCCGAACGATGGTGGTCTTGCCGGACTGGCGCGGCCCGAAGAGCGTGATGATGTGGCGAGGCGGCTCGGCCAGTCGTCCGACGAGCGTGGCAACCTGGGCACGCTGGAAGGCAGCCATGCCTTTAGATTATGTCATTGAGCAAAACTACTCAATAGCGTAACCCCTGGCTGGCCCCACCTCTCGTAGAGCGCGCTACGGACCCGGGTGCCGGGTCGGACCCGGTCGCCGCGTTGGACGCGTGCTCGCCTGCCGCGACATCGGTTGCCGCGCAGCGACGATCTCAACGCTGCTCCGTGGGCCTTGCGCGCAGGTGCCCCAGCACGACCCGGCCGCGGGGGGAGAGCTCGTACCCGACGCGCAGGCTGACCGTCAGCCCGAGGTTCTTGAGCTTGCGGACCTGCGGCTTCAACCACGCGCGCTCGCAGCCGAGCCGCTCGGCGAGCGTGGTGGAGACCACGCCGGGCTGCGCCTCGATGGCAGCCAGCACCCGGAGCGTCCACGGACCCTCCGCGGACCCCGCGTCGAGCCGCCGGAGACGGCGCAGCAGACCCTCGACGTCGGCGTCCGACAGCTCGTCCTGCTCCCGAAGCGCGATGCGCGGGTCGGCGCCCACGAACTCCACCCCAACGCGGTAGAGGCGGCGGCCCTCGCGCGCGGGGTGCTCCGCCAGGAGCGCGGCGCGCGAGTCGTACCCCGCGGCGGCCGCGTCGGCGTCGGAGACGTCCGCGTCATCCACCATCGCGACGTCGCGGATGCGCAGCATCCCGACGGCGGTGCGCAGCGTGCCCCCGGTGCGGACGGTCGGGCGGCGCCAGCGGCGGAAGACCAGCGTGATCTCCCCGCGGACGATGCGCTCGAGCACCGCCGTCCGCAGCAGCACGCGGCCGCCTCAGTCTTCCTTCCAGGGGTTGTTGGCGAAGATGGCGAACTCCGGCCAGAGCGCCCGCGGGTGCATCCGCAGCGCGGCCATGATCGCCTCCGCGATGTCGGCGGCGTAGAGCTTGTTCGGGTTGTTGCGGCCCGTGCGCCCCATCCAGTCGGTCTGCACCTCGGAGGGGCAGACACAGGTAACGTGGACGCCGTGCGGCCGGAGCTCGGTCTGCCACGACTGGCTGATGCCCCGGAGCGCCCACTTGCTCGCCGCGTAGACGGTGCCGGCCTTGCCCCCCTTCATGCCGGAGGTCGAGGCGATGTTGAAGATGTAGCCGCGCTGCTGCGCCGTGAGCATCGGCGCGACGCGGTTCGTCAGGTCGACGAGGCCGAAGACGTTGATGTCGAACAGCGCCCGCATCCGGCTCATGTCGATCGCGCCGATCTCGGCGAGGTAGCCGACGCCGGCGTTGTTCACCAGCACGTCGATGCCGCCCATTCGCTCGACGCACGCCTCGACCGTGCGCTGGTTGTCGGCCGGGCGCGCCACGTCGGCGCGCAGTCCGTGGGCGCCGCACTCGGCCGCCACCCGGTCGATGCGCGCCCGGTCGCGGCCGGTGAAAACGACGTCGTGCCCCTCCTTGCGGGCGAGCGAGACGAGCGCGGCGCCGATCCCCTGGCTCCCGCCGGTGACGAGAAATCGCTGCTTGGCCATCGAGCCGCTGCCTCCTGGGTGTCACGCCGGGTCATTCTGCACCATCTCCCAATCTTCGCTCGGGATCATCGGAGCGGCTGGGTCCGCCTTGAACGCAACCGTACCCACACCGCGACCGAGAACCGTACGGTTGCGATGCCGCGCCCAAGCCGGCACGACGCTCGCGAGCGGCACGCCCCCTGTTCGGATCTCCACCTCCTCGCCGCTTGCCACGACGGCAAGGTACTGGTCGAGGCACTTCCTGAACTCGGCGATGTCGGCCACCCTCATGGCCAGAGCATAGGGTATTTCACCGCCGCCTTCGCCGCGTGAGATGATCGGGGGATGCCTGCAGCCACGACGCCCGATCCGATGCGAGCCATTCGCTGTCACCGCTACTCCGGACTGGACGCGGCGGGGACGCCCGTCCCCTCGCCCGACCGGGTGCGCGACGTCCTGTCGCTGGACGAGGTCGGGGCCCCGGCCTGCGAGGCGGGGCACGTGCTGCTGCGGACGGAGTTCGCGGGGGTGCAGTACCCGGACGCGCTCCAGGCCCAGGGGCTCTACCAGCACAAGCCCGAGGTGCCCTACGTTCCGGGCATGGACGCGGCGGGGACGGTGGCGGAGGTAGGCGCCGGGGTCGAGCACGTGCGGCCGGGCGACCGGGCCATCGTGCAGCTCGGCATCGGCTGCCTCGCGGACGTCGTGAAGGCGCCGGCGGCGTCGGCGTGGAGAGCCCCGGAGGGCGTGCCGCTGGAGCGCTGCGCCAACCTGGGGCGGAACTTCTTCCCCGCCTACCACTCGCTGAAGGTCCTCGGCGAGGTCGGGCCGGGCAGCCTCGTCCTCGTCGACGGCGCCTCGGGCGGCGTGGGCATGGCCGCCATCGAGCTCGCGAAGGCGATGGGGGCGCAGGTGATTGCCGGCGTCAGCACGCCCGAGAAGCAGGCGCCGCCGACCGCGGCGGGGGCCGACCGCGTGCTCTGCTACGGGCGCGACCGGCAGAGCTTCCGGCAGTTCAAGGACGCCGCCCGGCAGGCCGCGGCCGAGCTGGGGCACCCGCAGGGCGTCGACGTCGTCGTCGACATGGTGCAGGGCGAGCTGTTCGAGGCGGCGCTGGTCTCGGTCATTCGCCCCCTCGGCCGCATCTGCCTCGTCGGCTTCACGGCCGGACAGCGGCCCATCCGGCCGGGCCTGCTGCTCATCAAGCAGGCGGTCGTCATCGGCAGCATCTGGGGCGGCTGGGCCAAGGCCCATCCCGACGAGCACCAGGGGAACGTCGGCGAGATCCTGGCCTTCATGGCGAGCGGGGCGATCACGCCGCGGGCGGATCGCGTCTATCCCCTCGACCACTTCATCGAGGCCTTCGAGCTGTTCGAGCGCAACCAGGGCCGCGGCAACACGGTGGTCCGCTTCACCGGCGCGTAGCCCGCCACCATCGCCGGACGGCTCCGCGTGGTGTCCAAGCAACCCTCCGATGGTCCGCGCCGTCCGTCGGCCGAGGCTCCGGGCGCGGCCACCCCGCGCCCGGCCGGCGCCGCGCCTTCGCACGCGGCCACGCCGGC
>JAPOWL010000601.1 GCA_026707615.1 Acidobacteriota bacterium
TCGCCTCGCTGACGCACGACGGCACCGCGGCCGCCCCCCTCCTCTTCGGATCGGGCAACGTGGACAACATCACCTGGTGGCGGCTCGGCGCCCTCATCAGCGTGGTGAACATCACCATCTGGCTGGGAGCCGGCAGCCTCTGGTGGCGCCTGCTGGGGCTGTGGTGACGGAAGCCGGCATCGACTGCGCTCAGGCGGAGGTGCTCGCGGCCGCGGCGGGCGCCGGGGCCGCGAGGTCGGTGGGGTTCCGATGAGCTGGACGCCGTCAATCAGGAGCGGGGCAGGTCTCCAACAGTGCATCGGCGATACTGCGCATCTGCGTCACGGCATCATCGATGACGCCGTCCCGTTCGACGCCGGCCTTGAGGCGGACCGGAATGCGCACGACGACTGCCTTGCCCGAACCGTCCAGCGTCGCCCCGTCGAGTTGCGCTCGGAGATTCTGCGCGACGTCTTCCGAGCACTTGTACTCGCACCACAGTGGCGTTGCACCGTGCTCGTGCCATGCGGTCGGGCTGACCTTCAGGTGCACGTAGAAATTGCCGTGGACGAGCATCCACCGTCCGAAGCCGACGGCCTTCAGCCCCTTCGTGACTGCGATTCGGTCCTTGACCATTCTGTGCGCGATCGCATCGACCAGTCCGCCGTAGTTCAACAGGCGCTGCGGCACGCGGACATCCGTGAGTTCCTCTGCCCGTAGCGGCGCGAACGTATCAGGGGCCATCTCAACTCATCCTTCGGCGAGCCCGCGAAGCTGGGCGATATCCTGCTCGATGGCCGAGTGGCCACCCTCGGACGCGGCTCTTTGCAGCGCGTCGAGCACGCGCTTCCAGCTCGTGATCAGCATGGTGCGGTTGAGGACCCGCGCCCGGCGGGGGTCTCCCGGAGGCGACTCGTCCTCGGGAACGAAGCCCTTGGACACGCACCTGTCCTTCAACTCGTCCCAGCGGCCGTCGAGCCGCCACTCCGGGACGATGAACGCGAGTTTCGACTCGGGGTGAGGCGGAAGCACGCCGAGATACCCGACCGGCTGAGAGGGCTGCAGCCCCGCTTCGAACTTGTTCTCGACCAGGATCCGAAGCGTCTCGCCGGTGTCGTGAATCGACAGGTCCGGCTTGACACCCTTCGCGATTTCCCACTCGCTTCCGACCCGCCCAATCTCAAATCCTCCGCTCCCCAGCAGCTCGAGGAACCTGCGTGCGATCTCGGGTGACGCGTTGAGGACGGAGAGCAGCGCCAGCGTCGCGGAGGGTTCGGGCGGTCGTCGGATTCCGTGAACCACCTTCTTCAGCAGACTCCCGCGCTTGACCGGCGCCGTCCGGGAGGTCGGCCGGTTCTGGGACACTTCCCGCAACTCGTCCGCGATCCCGCGCATCCTGCGGACCGCGTCGTCGACCACGCCCTTCTCGTCGACGCCTGTCCTCAGCCGGACGGGGATGTACAGCGCGTCGCTGTAGGACCGAACGCCGTCGATACGTCGCTTGATCCTGGCCCAGTGTCCGAGGGTGCTGAAGGAATCCGAGGTCCGCAGGACCCACCACAACGGCGTGATCCCGGAATCGCGCCAAGCTCCGAGCTCGATGCCGAAGCGCATCTGGAATGTGCCGTGCACGAGCATGTCGCATCCTTGATCGCGCCGCATCCTGTAGGAAGGACGGCTGTACTTGAGGTTGCGAACCAGGCCTTCGGCCTTCTCGAGGCGCTGCGCGATCCTGACGACCAGCTTGCGGTAGTCGAGCAGGCGGCGCGCGAGGGCCCGGTCCCCGGCCCCGGCCCCGGCCTCGGCCTCGGCCTCGGCCTCGGCCAGCGGCAGGAACGCGGCCGTCTCCATTCGCTTCGTGAAGCCCTGTAGTTGCGCGATGTCCTGTTCGACGACAGGAATGTCCGCGACTCGCCGCAGCTCGTCGAGCGCATATGCCCAGCTCGCGATGAGGAGAACACGGGAGCCGACCCGCATCCAGACGGCTTCTTCACCTGGTGCTTCTTCCTCGGATCCGATAACGAAGCTATCTCCGGAGCGCCTGCGGAGATCCTCCCGCAGGAAGTGGATCCGCTTCCGCGGCGCGAGGTACACCAGAGCCGAGGGTATGTCCTCGGGCAACTCCTTGAGATAGTTGCCCGGTTGCCCTTCGGGCACGCCCTCCCAGAACACGGTCTCGATGAAGACCCGCTGCCTTCGGGCCTTGTCGTGGACGGTCACATCTGGACGGCTGTGGTCCTTCTGATCCAGATCAACCTTGACGCGGCCGGGCTCGAACTCCAGCGGGCCGGTTCGTCCCACCATGTCTACGAACGCCGACGCCATGCCTGGAGAGTCCTTGACGTCGAGAATGTGAGCCAGGGCGATCGTCGCCGCACGCTCCGGATGCCACCCGACCGCGAGTCGTCCCAGCAGGCTCATGACGGCTGATTTCCCCCTATCCTCCGACGACATTGCGGCCAGAACACATCGCACGCCGGACCCGGCATGCTTGTGACCGGAGCACCGACCCGCGCCTCGCTCACCGGGTGCGCTTCCCGGTGTCACCCGCCTTGATAACGAAATCCCGGCGATCCCGGTACAGCAGCGCGCGATTCAGGACCTCGTCGCTCCTCTCCAGGTCGATCGCGGAGCACTCGGTCATCACCCAGTACTTGTAGTCGCCGAGGAACAGGTACTTGCGCTTCTGGTGGAAGAACCGGCACTCGACCCCTTCGCCCCGATGGATGCGCTCGCAGAAGGCGGCCAGCAACTTCTCCTGGCCGTCCTTCTTGACGACCACGTACTCGTGGGGCCACGTCTCGCGGTAGGTCACTGCCTCCCGCCAGGGCGCGGCGCCTATGAGCGCCATGATCTCCGGCTCCTTCCCTTGCTCCGCCGTCGTGTCCATCGTTTCTCTCCCAATGAAACGGTGCGGGCGGGCTCCAGCGGCGAGCGCCGCCGACCGCCGGCCGTCTTCGGCCTGCGGGCCGGCCCTGTGACCTGCGCGTGTCCCGCTCATCGCACCATCGACGCGCGTCGGAATCCGTCATCGGTCAACGCTGCCCAACCCTGCCTGGACGATGCCGCGCCGGATCTCATGCGCCCTTCGTAGCTTCAGCTTCTCGCGCGAAGAACGCCGCGTGCACGATGGCGCGGTTGAAGGTCAGGGCGTGTCCCACCAGGCGGCGGTCGGCCACGCGATGCTCGACGCCCAGGCCCACGCCGGGCGCTTCCCGGGAGGGCGTCGACGCGAAGCGCCGGACGAGCCGCAGCACGCGGGAGGCGGACGGCGCTCCCTCCGCGACGGGCGATTCGAGGAGATGCGACCGGATCAACGCGCTCCAGTGGACGGCCAGCAGGTGCGGTGCGCCGAACAGATCCATCGCCGTCACCCGGCGGCCGTGAACGACCACGACGCCGCACTGGCCGGGCAGGGGTCCGCGCGCAGCCAGCTTCTCGATAGCCGCAGCGCGGTCCGGCGCTCGACCGTGCACCGCGCGCCTCGCGTCGGCGGCTGCAGCCGTGGAGGACTCTGCGGACGTACGGCTCAGCAGGGCATCGACCTCGCCCCAGACGGCCGCCTGGTCGCCGTCCCGCGAACCGCGCCGGCGCATCGACTCGGCAACGCCGCGGTGGTTCGCGGCGCGTACGGCGGCCGCGGTGAACTCCTCGTCGCGGCGGGCGGCGCGGGGACGGCCCCAGCGACCGCGCTCGAGGCACGAGACCGGGATTTCCAGGTCGGCGAGAGCGGGCACCAGAACGGTGGCGTTGACGGTGCGGTTCTGCTTGCCGCCGAGGAAGTGCTCGCCCTCGACGACGAGCACCGGCTTGTCGCCGGCGTTGCGCACCCGGAGAGCCGGAACGGACGGCTCGTCGAGCTCGTCGACGACGAGCCCGGAAGCCTCGCCGGTCGTGATCGCGGGCAGCTCGTTGCCGGCGAGGAACACGGGGAAGAAGGACACGCCGAGGCGCGTGACGGGCCAGCCGATCGCCAGGGTGTCGAGCGCAGGCAGGGTCAAGGGCCACCTCCGATCAGAACTGCCGGACTGTATTGTCGGGATGACAATAATAGGGCTGACGCTTGCTCTTGTCAACCAGACAATATATCGTCGCCTCGTGGCTCCCGGCGGCACCTTCGCCTACGACCCGCGCGACTTCCCTCCTTTCGCCGTCACCGTCGACATCGCCCTCTTCACCATTCGCGACGACGCGCTCAACGTGCTGCTGATCCAGCGGGGCGGCGAGCCCTACCTGGGGGCTTGGGCGCTGCCGGGCGGCTTCGTGCGCCCCGACGAGGATCTCCATCGGGCCGCGGAGCGGGAGCTCGCGGAGGAGACGGGGCTGTCGGCCGGATCGTGGTACCTGGAGCAGCTCGGCAGCTACGGGGCGCCGGAGCGGGATCCGCGCATGCGGGTGGTGACGGTCGCCTACTGGGCTATCGCGGCTGACCTGCCGGCGCCCCGCGGGGGTGGGGATGCGCTGGCCGCCGTCCTGACGCCGGTGCGGGACATCGAGGGCGGCCGCGTTCGATTGGCCTTCGACCACGAACGGATCGTGCGCGACGCCGTGGAACGGACGCGTTCCAAGCTGGAGTACACGGCCCTCGCCGCGAAGTTCTGCCCGCCGGAGTTCACCATCCGCCAGCTTCGGCAGGTCTACGAGGCGGTCTGGAACACCCGTCTCGATCCGGGCAACTTCCAGCGCAACGTCCAGGAGAGCGGAGTCTTCGTGAAGCGGCTCGAGGCGCCGCCCGGACCTGCGTCCGGCCGCGGGCGCCCCGCATCACTCTGGTCCGTCGGTGCGGGAAGACTCGACGCCGCCCCGCCCGCGGCGCCACTGTCGCGACCGCCTGCAAGGCGACGGGCCGCGAGACTCGGGACCCGTGGTCCCGCCGCCGCGTCCGGCGGGAATCAGGCTGCGCCGCGGACCGCCGAGGACGAGAAGGACCGGGAGTAACGGAGGCGGGAACGCGCGTGTGCAGGAGGCGACGAACCCTGGCGGCGCGGGCGCGCCCGGCTTCCGGCTCCATCCCGTGAAGGGGGATCGGGCAGAGTGGTGGAGCGTGCGCGTGTCGGGCAACTGGCGGGTGGTGTTCCGCTTCGAGAACGGAGAGGTCGTGGACGTCGACCCGGTTGACCATCCCTGATGACGGGAGCGTGAGACTCATGACCGGCAACGACGAAGACCGCGTTCGAGAGCGAGCACGGTAATCCTGTCACATCCAGTGGCGTGGGCACGGGCGGCGGGCCGCCCGGCGCCGGGGCGGCCGCTACAATGCCATGTGGACAAGCGCAGGCTGCCCATCGGCATCCAGACCTACCGCCGCATCCGGGAGGAAGGCTACTACTACGTGGACAAGACCGCCTACGCCCGGCGGATCTGGTCCGACGCCGGCAAGCACTACTTCCTCTCGCGACCGCGGCGGTTCGGCAAGAGCCTCTTCCTGGACACGCTGAAGGAGCTGTACGAGGGCTCCGAAGAGCTGTTCCGCGGCCTGGCGGTGCACGACGGGTGGGACTGGTCGCGGCGCCACCCCGTGCTGCGGCTGAGCTTCGGGGCGGGCAACTTCAGGCGACCGGGCACGCTGACGGAGAGCGCGACCACGCAGCTCGAGGACATCGGCCGGCGAGCGGGCGTCGCGGCGGGCGGCGGCGGTGCGCCGGTGCGCTTCCGCCGCCTGCTGGAGGCACTGAGCGAACGGGCCGGCCGGCGGGTCGTGGTGCTGGTAGACGAGTACGACAAGCCGATCCTGGATGCCCTGGACGAGCCGGACCTCGCGAAGGCCAACCGCGACGATCTGCGCGGGCTGTACGGCACGATCAAGGACTGCGACGCCTACGTGGAGCTCACCTTCATCACCGGGGTGAGCCGGTTCTCCCGGGTCAGCCTGTTCTCCGACCTGAACAACCTCCTGGATCTCACCGTGGATCCCGACTACTCGGCGATCTGCGGCTACACCGAGGCGGACCTGGACACGGTGTTCGCGCCGGAGCTGGCGGGCCTGGACCGGAACGCGATACGTGCCTGGTACAAGGGCTACAGCTGGCTGGGAGCGGAGAAGGTCTACAACCCGTTCGGTCTGCTCAAGCTGTTCCGCAGCCGCGAGTTCGAGGCGCACTGGTTCGAGACCGCCACGCCCCGGTTCCTGGTGGACACGCTGATCCGCCGCGGCTTCGCGGCCCCGGACCTCGAGCGGATCCACGCGAGCGCTGCACTGCTGTCGGCCTTCGACGTGGACCGGATGGCGCCGGAGGCGCTGCTGTTCCAGACCGGCTACCTGACCATCGTGGACGTGGAGCGGCACGATGGGCAGCGGCTGTACCGGCTGGGCTATCCGAACCGCGAGGTCCGGCGGGGCCTGAACGAGGGCCTGCTGGACGCGCTGGCGCCGAACTGGCGGGTCGCGGAGGGCGCCGGTGAGCTGCGGGGCCGGCTCTCGGCGAAGGACTGGGCGGGCGTGGAGGCGGTGTTTCGGCGGCTGCTGGCGGGCATTCCGCACGACTGGCATAGACGGAACGACATCGCGCGCTACGAGGGCTACTGGTCGAGCGTGTTCTACGCCTTCTTTCAGTCCGTGATGGACGGGGTGGCCGTGGAGGAAGCCATCAGCCGCGGCCGGCTGGACCTGGCGGTGCGGCTGGGGACGAGCGTCTACCTGTTCGAATTCAAGGTGGCGGAGCGATCGGCGCCCGGCGCGGCCTTGGACCAGTTGCAGGCGCGCGGCTACGCGGACAAGCACCGCGCTCCGGGGCGCGCGGTCCACCTGATCGGCGTGGAGATAAGCGCGGAGTCCCGCGACGTCGTGGCTTTCGACGCCGTCACCCTGCCCCGGTGACCGGAGCGAACGCAGCCCCGGGGCAGGAGGTGGAGGCGGTTCCAGTGCTCACCCTGCGGGCTCCGGCGCGTCGAACAGGGCCGTCACGTCGGCGGTGAATCCGTCGAGTGAAGGCGACGCGGCCGAGTCGCCGCGCGCGTACACGCCCCGCTCCCCGTACGAAGTCCCCTCGAGCGCCAGCACGGCAATCGTCTCGTTGCGGGGGTCGACGATCCAGTACTCCGGAACACCTGCCTCGGCG
>JAPOWL010000628.1 GCA_026707615.1 Acidobacteriota bacterium
CCGAAGTTCTCGTTCGGGTGGTCCTTGACGTTCTCGCCGTTGTCCAGGTAGACGAGCATCGCCGGGTCCGTCAGGATGCCCATCAGGAGGTCCCGGAAGTTGCCGTTCGCGTTCGCGCGCAGCATCTCGTTCTGGCGCAGCATCATGCGCGTGTCGCGGACCTTCGTGTTGCCGGTCGCGAAGTGGCCGTGCCAGAAGAGGGTCAGCTTCTCCTCGAGGGGACGCGTCGTGCGGAGCATCCGCTCGCCCCACCACGTGGCGAGGCGCTGCGTCTCGACGGCGTTCGCCCGCAGCCCGTAGAAGAACTTGTTGACCACCGGCTGCAGCCGCCGCGACTCGCCCTCCGGCAGCATCGCGACGCCCATCGACTCGCCCCGCTCCCGGGCGATGCGGACCGCCTCGGCCCGGCTCTTGGGGAACGGGTCCATGCCCGGATCCCAGATCGGCGAGGCGTCGAAGGGCTTGAGCTCGTCCGGCTGCCGGGCGTAGTCGACGAGCCGGCGGACGGCGGCCTCGGGGGTCATCCCGGCGAGGCGCTCGATCTCCGCCGGGGTGGCGCCGAAGCCCGCGCGCTCGATGAGATGCGCCGCCTTGGCGTAGTCCCAGTCGGCGGCCGTGATGGGCGTGAGGTCGTCGATCCAGGCGGCCGGCCCGGAGCCCTCCGCGCCAGCCGCCTGGAGCGGCGCGGAGGCGAGGCCCAGCATCACGACGCCCGCGATCCATCCGGCCCCCGGCCTCGGGACCGCGGCGGACCGACGCCGCGCGCCCGGCTCACGATGGGACGCCTCTGACACGACAACCTCCCGTTGCTGACCGCCGGCGGCTCGACGCTCGCGGGCGGGTCTCCAACGCCGCATCATATGCCACCGGACCGTGGCCGCCAAGCGAGGAAGGGTGCCTGCCGGATGACGCCGGGCGGTCCCCTCTCACGTCCCGTCGACGACGTCGAGCCGGTAGTCGAGCATCCGGTTGCCGTCGAAGATCCACTGCCCGGAGAAGCCGCGGCCCGCCACGACCAGCGGCAGCCAGTAGCGATCGTCCTCCCACATCTCGTCGAACGGGATCCGGTCCACCCCGACCCAGAGCGGCGCGGCCTCGTCCGTCTCGATCGGCTCCCCGTCGAGCCCGGAGGCCCGGTAGACGTACACGAAGGTCGAGTAGCCGTCGACGAACTGGAAGCGATGCTCGCCCACCTTGACGACGTCGCGCGGCGTCACGCCGAGCTCCTCGCGCACCTCGCGGACGGCGCAGTCGTCGAAGGTCTCGCCGGGCTCCCGCCGGCCGCCCGGGCCGTTGATCTTCCCGGCCCCGAGCCCGCGCTTCTTGCGAATGAGGAGAATGCGGCCGTTCTGGATGACGAACACCAGCGTGCAGTCGTCGACGGCCTGCCACGACGTCCAGTCGATGTCGGCGACCCGGCGGGCCGGCGGGCGCGGGCCGGGCGCGGGTTCGCTCATCCGGCGGCGACCGCCCGGGCCGTCCCGAAGAAGAACTCCGAGATGATGTCGCGGAGCTCGGCGACGGACTCGGCGCGGTTGACGGCGGTTCGCAGCCGGCTTCCGTCCCGGAACCCCTTCGTGTACCAGGAGCCGAGCGCCCGCAGCTTGTTGACGACCCACCGTTCGCGCTGACCCGGCCGCCGGAACGTGCGCCCCGGGCTCGGCGCCGCCCCGGGCGCGTGGTGCCGGAAGCCGTGCGACTCGTCGATTCCCTCGGCAAGGAGCAGGTCGACGTAGTCCAGAAGGAAGCGGCCCCGCTCCGCGAGCGACACCTCGGGAACGGCGCTCCCCGACGCGAGCGCGGACGACTGCTGGAAGATCCACGGGTTGCGCAGCGCCCCCCGCCCCACGAGCACTCCGGAGACGCCCGTGCCCCGTGTCCGGTCGACGACCTGCTCCGGCGTCACGCAGTCGCCGCTGCCCATCACCGGGATGCCCACGCCGGCCGCAACCTCTCCGATCAGCTCCCAGTCCGACAGCCCGCGGTAGGACTGCTTCGCGGTGCGGCCGTGCACCGCGACGGCGGACGCTCCCGCGTCCTCCATCCTGCGGGCCATGTCCGGGGCGTTGACGTGCGCCTCGTCCCAGCCGGCGCGCATCTTGACCGTCACCGGGATGCGCACGGCGTCGCGCATCGAGCGCACCACGTGCGCCGCGTGAGCCGGCTCGCGCATCAGGCTGCAGCCCGCGTTGTGCTTCGCGATCTTGGGCACCGGGCAGCCCATGTTGACGTCGACGATGTCGGCCCCCATCTCCTCCACGATGGCCGCCGCGGCCGCCATCTTCCCGGCATCGCCGCCGAAGATCTGGATCGAGACGGGACGCTCTTCCTCGGTGTACTGCGCGTAGTCGAGCGTGCGGTCGATGCCCCGCACGAGGCCCTCGGAGCTGACCATCTCCGTCACGACGAGCCCGCAGCCGCCCCGGCGCTTCACCAGGCGGCGAAACGCCGTGTCGGTCATGCCCGCCATCGGGGCGAGGGCGAACGGCGGATTGAGGGTTACGGCGCCGACCTGCATGCGTTCTCGCTCCGCGGGCGTCAGTTGCCGGGCCGCGTCGGTGACGTCCGTTCCGGTTCGTACCGCTCGTAGGCGCGCCGCAGGTCCTCGTCCTTCCACTCGATGACCGCTTCGCTGCGCAGATCCTCGAGGTAGCGGGTGAACTCCTCCCAGCGGCGGTCGTTGAACACGCTGTCCATGATGTTGTTCTTGACCTCGTCGAACGGCAGGGGAGTAGC
This sequence comes from Acidobacteriota bacterium, assembly GCA_026707615.1. Taxonomy (GTDB): domain Bacteria; phylum Acidobacteriota; class Vicinamibacteria; order Vicinamibacterales; family UBA8438; genus JAGWAJ01. The sequence goes on from JAPOWL010000628.1 coordinate 2,737, forward strand.
CTCCGTCCGCGCCTCGAGCAGCAGCACCTGGAAACCGCCGGGGGTCCGAATCGGCGCGCTGATGCCGCCTACCTCGAGTCCGTCGATGACCTGCTGGACGGTCTCGCTCAGGATGGCGTAGTCGAGGGGCCCGATGAGCCCTCCGTTGGCCTTCGACGGCGCGTCCGAGACGCCGATCGCCACGGCGCTGAAGTCCTCGCCGTCGACGACGCGCTGGCGCGCCTCCTCGGCGGCCGCGCGCGCGAGGTCGTCGTTGCCGACGCTGAAGCTGCCCGCACTCTCCGGCACCGCGATGAGGATCTCCCGCAGCGTCACGGTGGGCACCTCGGCGTACTGGTCGAGGTTGGCGTCGTAGTACTCCCGCGCCTCCGTCTCGGTCAGCAACACCTTGCGCACGATCTCGATCTGCTGGACCTGGTTGACGAGGATGCGGTGCTCCATCGAGCGGCGGAAGTCGGTGACCGTCATTCCCTCCGCCTGGAGCAGCGCTTCCTGGAAGTCCTCGTCGGAGTCGAAGCCGTTCTCCTCCTTGATGCTGGCCACCATCTCCGCGAACTGCTCGTCGCTCAGGTAGTAGCCGAGCACGCGGCCGCGCTGGACCAGCAGCAGCTCGTCCACCGCGTTGGAGATGACGCGCGGCGTCACCTCGACCAGCTTGCGCCGCAGCGCCGCCTCGGAGGCCGGCACGAAGTTCTCCTGGCGCAGCATGGCGACCTGGCGGTTCTCCAGGTCGGTCTGGGTGATGATGTCCCCGTTGACCCGCGCGAGTATGCGCTGGAGGACGAGGCCGGTGGCGGTCTCCGGCGTCTCGCCCCCGAGGCGCCCCTGCGCGTGGACGGTTCCGGCCGCCGTGGCGGCGACGAGGACGCCGGCGAGGACGAGGCGCCGTACGCACTTGGATGTCTGCATGGCTTGGAGTCCCTGGTTCGCGTTCAGCCGTCCTTCATCGTAGCGCACCGATCGTCGCCCGGCGGCGTCGCTCCGTGCCCAACCGATCCTACAGGAGCCCGCGGCCGTGCCGCGGCGCCGCCTCCCGGCACGTCAGGCGGCGCCGCTCAGCTCGTCGAGCAACCCGCTGACCCGCGTCAGGAACGCCAGCCCGGCCTCCAGGCGGGGGCTCGACGCCGCCAGCACCTCGCCCTTCGTGAAGCCGCCCGTGACGCGGCCCGTCCTGGCGCGGGCGGTCCACCAGGACGCCCCGTCGCGGTTCCGCCCCCGGCCGGCGGCCGGCGATCGCTCCTCGCTCGCGGCGAGGTCGAGCTCGAGCACCGCCGGCGGGAGGAGCGTCGCCGCCGGCCGCTCGTTCACCAGGGCCACGAGGCGCGCCGGGTCGATCCCGGCGTCGGTCCGGAACTTCACGACCAGGCGCGCTCCGTCCCGCTCGATCGACTCCACGCCCAGCCGCCCGGCGAGGATGCGAATCCGCCCGTACTCGGCCAGGTGCAGCAGGGACGGGTGGAGCGGCCCGTAGCGGTCGACCGCCTCGTCGAGCGCCGCCCGGAGCTCCGACTCGTCCCCCGCCGCGGCCAGCCGGCGGTACAGGGCGAGACGCTGGTTCGTCGCCCCCACGTACGACTCGTCGATGCGCAGGTCGACGCCGAGGCTGATCCGCGCCCGGCGTTCGTCGGCCTCGGTCTCCTGCCCGCTCAGCTCGCGGACGGTCTGCTCGAGCAGCTTCACGTACATGTCGAAGCCGATCGCCTCGATGTGGCCGCTCTGCTCGCCGCCGAGCAGGTTGCCGGCCCCGCGGATCTCCAGGTCCAGGGCGGCGATGCGAAAGCCGCTGCCCAGCTCGCTGAACTCGCGCAGCGCGGCGAGCCGCCGCTTGGCGACCGGCGTCAGCACGTCGTCGGCGGGCACCACGAGGTAGGCATAGGCCCGCCGGTCGGCGCGTCCCACCCGCCCCCGCAACTGGTAGAGCTGGGCGAGGCCGTAGCGCTCGGCGTGGTTGACGACGATGGTGTTCACGTTCGGGATGTCGAGCCCGTTCTCGATGATCGTCGTCGCCACGAGGACGTCGTAGCGCCGCGCCACGAAGTCGATCATCACCTTCTCGAGCACGGACTCGCTCGTCTGGCCGTGCGCCACCGCCATCCGGGCCTCCGGCACGAGCCGGCCGATGAGGCTCGCGATGGAGTGGATTGACTCCACGCGGTTGTGCACGAGGTAGACCTGACCGCCCCGCTCGAGCTCCGTGCGGATGACGCGCGCGATCATCTGCGCGTCGAAGCGCACGACGGCGGTCTGGATGGCCAGCCGGTCGCGCGGCGGCGTCTCGATGACCGACATGTCGCGGATGCCGGCGAGCGACATGTTGAGGGTCCGCGGGATCGGCGTGGCGGTCAGCGTGAGCACGTCGACGCGCTGCCGCAACTGCTTGATCCGCTCCTTGTGAGCCACGCCGAAGCGCTGCTCCTCGTCGACGACGAGCAGCCCCAGGTCGCGGAACTCGACGTCCTTCGACAGCAGCCGGTGCGTGCCCACGACGAGGTCGACGCGTCCGGACTTGAGATCGGCCAGCGTCTTCTTCTGCTCGGCCCGGCTCACGAAGCGGCTCAACATCGCCACGTGCACCGGGAAGCCGCCGAACCGGGCCCGGATGGTCTCCAGGTGCTGGAAGGCGAGCACCGTGGTGGCGGTCAGCAGCGCCACCTGCTTGCCGTCCATGAGCGCCTTGAACGCGGCCCGCAGCGCGACCTCGGTCTTGCCGTAGCCGACGTCGCCGCACAGCAGGCGGTCCATCGTGACGGGCGACTCCATGTCGCGCTTGATGTCGCTCAGGGCCGACCGCTGGTCCGGCGTCAGCTCGTGCTCGAACGCTGCCTCGAACTCCTCCTGCCAGTGCGTGTCGGCGCTGAACGCGTACCCCGGCAGCGCCTTGCGCGCGGCGTACAGCTTGAGGAGCTCGTCCGCCATGTCGCGCATCGACTTGCGGACGCGCGTCTTGGCCTTCTCCCACGTCGTGCCGCCGAGCCGATCCAGCGACGGATTGGCGGCGCCCGTGTACTTCTGCAGCAGGTCGAGCTGCTCGACCGGGACGAACAGCTTGTCGCCCCGGGCGTAGCGCAGCTCGACGAACTCCTGCGCCGCGTCGCCGTCCACGCCGAGGTGCCGCAGCCCGACGAAGGCGCCGATGCCGTGGTCGACGTGCACGACGTGGTCGCCGACCTTCAGATCCCGGAAGTCGGACAGGAACGTCTTGGCGATGGAACGGCGCTGGTGGCGGACGGCGCGCTCGGCCTCGAAGAGGTCGGTCTCGGCGTAGAGCTGCAGCCCCGCGTCGGGGAGCCGGAAGCCGCGCGACAGGATGCCCGTCGTCACGAGCACGGTGGCGGATGCCGTGGTCTCCGCCCCTTCCGCCGGCACGCCGACGAGATCGTGCTCGGCCAGCAGCTCCACGATGCGCTCCGCCCGGCCCGACGTCTCCGCCACGAACACCTGGACGTCGCCCCGCTCGCGTCCCCGGCGGACGTCGCCGATCCAGTCGCCGAGACGCCCGCGGAACTCGGCCGCCGGCTGACACGCGACGTGCCGCGCCGACGCGGGCGGCAGCGGCGCACCTTCCGCGGGCGCGCCGGGGTCCGCCTCGCCGATGGCCAGCGTGGCGAGCGTCGTGGCCTCGGCGAGCCAGCCGCCGGCAATGTCGCAGGGCACCTCGAGCTCCCCGGGGGGCGGCGCCGCGTCGCCGCGCTCCTCGGCGTCGGCCCGACTCGCGTGCAGCCGCTGCTCCGACCGCCGCAGGCTCTCCTCGGTGTCGACCGGCTCCGAGACGACGAAGCGGGCCCCGGCGCTCTGGGTGTAGTCGCGGAACACGGCGCCGCGATCGAGCTCCCATTCACCGTCGCCGGGCGGCTCGAACTGATCGCGCAACGGGACCGCGGACACCCGATCCAGCGTCGCGACGGAGCGCTGCGTGGCGGGATCGAAGCGGCGCAGCGACTCGATGCTGTCGCCCGCGAACTCCACTCGCACGGGGTACGCGTCGCCGGCCGGAAAGAGGTCGACGACGCCCCCGCGGCCGCAGAACTCCCCGTGCGTCTCGACCGGATCGGCGTGGCTGAATCCGGCGTCCGCGAGCCGGTCGGCCAGGTCGCCCGGCGTCGACGTGCCGCCGACCTCCAGGTCGACCACCGCCCCGAGCAGCCGCTCCGGGCGGCTCAGGCGCGGGAGGATCGCCGGCGCCGACGCCACCACCACCCGCGCCCGGCCGCCGGCGAGGGCGGAGAGGGCGCGGGCGCGGGCGGAGAGAATGCCCATGTGGGGAGTGATGCCGCGGTACGGGTCGACCTCCCGGG
>JAPOWL010000251.1 GCA_026707615.1 Acidobacteriota bacterium
GAGGCCCGGGGTCAGGTCGCCCGCGATCGTGGCGTCGCGCCACTCCCCCTCGTGACCCGTCCGCGGGAGGTCGCCGTACCACGGCCGGGCGCGAACGGCGGCGGCTATCTCGCGCCCGGCGATCACGCAACCGACGCCCGACCAGTGGGTGTCGTGCCGGCAGTAGACCGGGCCCTCGGGGTGGTCGCGCGCCGCCAGCAGGGGCAGGGTCAGGTCGAGGACGTCCACGCCCGCCTCGCGCAGCCGGGCGTAGAACGCCTGGTGGTCCGGATCGAGCCGCGGCGGAGGGGACGACACCGCCAGCGACGGCGACAGCTCGTCCGCGTAGACGACGCTCTTCGGCGGCACCGGCACGACGAGAAGGTCGACGCCGGCCGCGTCGAGCCGCGCCGCGAAGTCGAGGATCCCCGGCAGAGGATCGGCCGCCTCCGCCCGGCGCGCGCGGCTCACCTCGGCGGCACGCGCGCCCCAGAACGCCCCGAGCGACACGTGGCGCAGCTCGGGGGCGAAGAAGAGCCAGTCGCCGCGGCCGGACACCGTCGTGACGCCGGACTCCTCCGCGCGCGCAGCCATTCCCCCCGCGACTTCGCGGAAGGCCGTCGCGGGGTCGGCGGGGACCGCCGATCCGCAGGCCGCGCCCCCGAGGGCAACGGTGGCGAGGGCCGCCGACGCGAGGACCGCGGCGGGGATGCGCGTCACGGCGTGAGGTCGGCCGACGCGACGTCGTAGAAGAGCGGCAGCGTCAGGTCGGCGGTCTCGAAGACCAGGCGCTTCCCCTCGAGCTCCGGCCGCGCGTCGTAGGGATGGAGCGTCAAGCGCAGCCGCTCGCCGGCCCGCCGCACCGCGCCGGCCAGCGGGCGCGCGTCGCGGATGACCCAGTGCGCGACCGCGATGACCGGGAGGTCGAGCTCTCCCTCCACCACCTGCACGACGTCGTACTCGAGCGCGAGCAGCCCCTCGCGGTAGGGCGCGATCGACTCCGGCGTGGGCGGAGCGACCTCCTGCCGGACGCGGACCTCCAACACCACCGGCGACGCGTCGGTCCCGGCGACGGCCGGCGCGTCCGGGCCCGCCCGCGGCCCGCTCCGCGGGTGCGGCGCCGGGCCGGTGCCGGGCTCGATCCAGGCGTCCGGATAGAAGTCGGGCGCGTCGTTGTGCGTCACCTGCTGCCACCTGGCAACCGTGGTGACGGTCTCGTCGAAGAAGCCGACGTGGATCTCGACCTGCCGCCCGCCGCCCCGGATCTTGTTGGCGCGTCTGCCGACCGTGTAGGGGCCGGTCAGGACGATCGCCCGCTGGTCGTTGGTCCAGCGCGGGTGGTAGACCTCGTAGCCGCCGAAGATCGGGTCGTCGTTGATCGGGACGCCCCAGCGCTCGTCCGTGTCGACGTCGACGACGGTCAGGTTCCGGTGGGCGCCGTCGAAGTACCAGAACAGCGGGTCCAGGCCGGGCGAGAAGGCCGTCCAGCACCCCTCGCCAAGCTTCCGCCAGGTGCCGGACTCCAGGTCGATCACCCCGGCCGTCGGCCACGGCAGCAGGGCCGCCGCGGTCCGTCCGTCCGCCGACACCTGGAAGCTGTCGCCCGAGACCGGCTGCGCGTCCCAGACCACCTCGGCCACCGTCGGGTCGTCCAGGCGGTGCCGCCGGACGAGCGGGTACTGCGGCGGGTCGGTGGGCCTCTCGTTGCCGCCGACGTAGACCCACGTGGTCCCGTCCGCCGGATCGGCCCAGACGTCGAGGGCGAAGCCGTCCGCCACGCGCCGCAGCCCCCCGCCGTCCCAGTCGATGGCGTAGGCGCCCTGCTGACGGATGGTGAAGACGATCGACTCCCCGTCCGGCGTGATGAGCGGCTTGGCGTAGCTGGCCGGCTCGCCGAGCATCACCCGCTCGCCCCGGCCGTCCTCGGAGTCGAGGGCCATCAGCACGAGCTGGTCGCCGTAGCTGACGACGTCCGTGCCCGCGCCCACGTCGCGCGTCCAGGCCACCCGCAGGTGCGGGCCGGGCTCCGCCGGCGCTGCGTCGGGAACGGGCTCGGGTTCGACAACCGGCTCGGGTTCGGGGGGCATCTCCCGAGAGGGAGACGCGGGATCGGGGACCGTCTCCGGACCGCCGGACGATGCCGGTGCGCCAGCCGGCGCGGCCGCCGCCTCCCGGGGTGCGGCCGAATCCGCGGCGCTGGCCGCCGCCCGGGGCGCAGCCGGCTCCGCCCCGGGGTCGTTGCCCGGCCCGGAGCAGCCGGCGAAGGCCAGCAGGAAGCCGGCCGCGAGCGCCGGCCCGAGCCTGCGAAGCAGGAGGTCGGTCATATCGACGTGTGGGATCGGAGCCTCCCGCCGGTCGCTTTGGCGGCGGGGAGCGGTTCATTGTAGCCTGTCCGGTGCCCTTCCCCGCCGCCGCCCGCTGACCCGATGTGCGGAATCGCCGGCATCGTCACCCGGGATCCGGAGAGGCCGGTTCCCCCCGCGGAGCTCGCCGCGATGGTGCGGACGCTGCGGCACCGCGGACCCGACGACGCCGGTCAGGTGACGCTTCCCGGAGCCGGACTCGGCATGCGCCGCCTGTCCATCATCGACGTGGCCGGGGGCCGGCAGCCGTTCACCAACGAGGACGGGGCCGTGCACCTCGTCGGCAACGGCGAGATCTACAACCACCGGGAGCTGCGCGCCGAGCTGGTCTCGGCCGGGCACGCGTTCGCGAGCGCCAGCGACGTCGAGGTCGCCCTGCACGCCTACGAGGAGTGGGGCACCGGTTTCGTCGAGCGCCTCCACGGCATGTTCGCCCTGGCCCTGTGGGACGCCCGCTCGCGCACGCTGGTGGCGGCTCGCGACCGGGCGGGGGAGAAGCCGCTCTACTATGCGCGCACGCCGCGCGGACTGCTCCTCGCGTCCGAGATCAAGGCCCTGCTCGTGGCCCCGGACGTGTCGCGCGAGGTCGACCTCGACGCCCTCGACCAGTTCCTGACCTACGAGTACGTCATCACGCCGCGCACGATCTTCTCCGCCGTCCGGCGCCTTCCCGCCGCCCACCGGCTGGTCTGGAGGAGCGGGGAGCTCGACGTGACGCGCTACTGGCGGGCTCCCGCCGCCGCGGGAGCCGCCTGGACGGACGACGCGGAGGCGGCGGCGGCGCTGCGCGAGACGCTCGGCCGCGCCGTGGCCCGCCAGATGATGTCGGATGTGCCCCTGGGGGCGTTCCTCTCGGGCGGCATCGACTCGAGCGCCATCGTGGCGCTCATGACCGAGGCCGCCCGGCGCGAGCGCTCGTCGGTCAACACCTTCAGCATGGGCTTCGCTGACGGGAGCTACAACGAGCTGCCGCACGCCCGCCGCGTCGCGGAGCGCTTCGCCACCTGCCACCGCGAGGGCGAGGTGGCCCCGGACGTCGCCGGCCTGTTCGACCGCTTGATCGTCCACCTCGACGAGCCCTTCGCCGACGTCTCGCTCTTCCCCACCTTCCTGGTGTCGGAGCTCGCCCGCGCCCACGTCACGGTGGCGCTTTCGGGCGACGGGGGCGACGAGCTGTTCGGCGGCTACGACGCCTACGAGGCGGACCGGCTGGCGCGCCGGATCGCGGGTGCCGTGCCCCGGCCCGCGGGGCGCGCGCTCGCCGCGCTCGCGTCGCTCCTGCCGCCGAGCGAGAAGAAGAAGGGCCTCGTCAACCGGCTGAAGCGCTTCACGGCGGGTCTCGCCGACGCCCCGCCGGACATCGCGCACTACCGCTGGATGACCTACGTGAGCCCGGCCGCCAAACGCCGTCTGTACACTCCGGCGCTGCGGGACGCGCTGGCCGGATCCGACGTCTACCGGCCGGTGCGCGACGCGCTCCGCGGCGCCGGGACGGACGATCTGCTCAACCGGCAGCTCTACACCGACCTCAGCATCTATCTCGCCGACGACATCCTCGTGAAGGTCGACCGCATGAGCATGGCCGCGTCGCTCGAGACGCGGGCGCCGTTCCTCGACGTCGACGTGATGGAGCTGGCGTTCTCCATGCCGGGGCGACTGAAGATGCGCGGACGGGAGCGAAAGCTCGTCCTGAAGCGCGCCCTGGCCGACGTGCTCCCCGCCTCGATCCTCGAGCGCTCCAAGGAAGGCTTCAGCATTCCGATGAAGAACTGGCTGAAGCGCGATCTGGCGCCGCTGATGCGCGACCTGCTCGCGCCGGACCGGTTGCGCCGCCGCGGCTGGGTCGAGCCGGACGCGGTCGCGGCCCGCATCGCGGCCCACACCGCGGGCCGCGAGAACCACGCCCACCTGCTGTTCGGCCTGATGGTGCTGGAGCGCTGGGCCCAGGCGTTCCTGGACCCGGCCGCGCCTCACGCCGGGAGCTGATACACGCGGCGCACGGCATCCATCTCGGCCGCGGCCCGTTCCGACGTCCAGCCCAGCTCGCCGGCCATGACGCCCGCCGCGGCGGCGAGGGCGTCGTCCCCGGGGTGCCCGGCCGAGCCCGCTTCCGTGCGCCGCAGCAGCGCATCGGACAGACGGACCGCCATCTCCTCCCGCACGGCATGCCGCACCTCGCCCCGGGTGACGGCGCACGCCGCGCCGAGGGGAGCCCGGTCCTCCGGGGAACCGCGCAGGAGCTCGAGGACGCCGCGCTGCCGCGTCCCGTAGGTGCGGGCCAGCCGCTCGCGGTCGGAGGCGGGAAGCACCTCGTCGGCCGCGGAGGCCGCCTCCCGCAGGAAGGCCTCGAAGTCGGGCAGATCGCCGCCGGCGACAGGCGCAGATTGCGATCGGCAGGGTCCCGCGGGACGCGCGATCTGCGCCGTCACGAGGTCGATCGCGCGTTCCGCCGTATCGCGCGCCGTGGTGTAGCGCACCCCCAGCATGCTCACCAGGCCTCCGAACCCGTCGCGGCGGTGGTCGACGACGGCGCTCCGGGTCGCCAGCCGCGTCCCGTCGCCGCGCGGAGACGCCGGCAGGAGGCCCCGGTGCACCAGCCGCACATCGTCAAGCCCCAGCGACAGCCTCGGGAACGCGGCTCTCACCCCGGCGACGAAGCGGTCGAGCTCGCCCCGGTCGAGCGCCAGCCCGCCGGGGCCGCCGACGTGGCGGTCGTGGCTGGTGCCGACGATCGCCGACCCGCGCCATGGGGCGACGAAGAGCAACCGACCGCCCGCCGGGCCGGCCACCGCGTGGGAGCCGCCGAGGGGCGACCGGATGACGAGGTTCATCGCCTTGGACAGGCGCCGGCACAGGCGCCCCCCGGCGGCCGGGGCGAGGCGGCCGCTCAGCTCCGGAGCCCACGGTCCCGCCGCGTTCAGCACGACATCCGCGCGGATGTCGAACGTCTCGCCCGTCAGCCGATCCGCGGCGCGCACGCCCTCGACCCCCCCGCCCCGCGCGAGCCCCGCCTGCGCCTCGACGTGGTTCGCGGCGACGGCGCCGGCTTCCACGGCGGAGGCCACGAACGCCAGAGGCACGCGGTCGCTGTTCTGCATCTGGCAGTCGAACCACTCGATGCCGCCCGTCACGCCCTCCGGGTCGATGAGCGGATTGAGGTGGAGACACTCCTCACGCGAGACGACCCGGCTCCCGGGAAGCCACCCTTCCTGCCCGGCGGGGGCATCGCCGACCCGCGTCATGCGGTCGGCAACCGCGAAGTAGAGCCCCAGCAGGGTCCGGCTGCGGGCGATGCGGCGGTAGGTGGGGATCAGGAACGGCAGGGGCCGCACGAGGTGGGGCAGCAGCCGCGCGAGGGTGCGGCGTTCCCGCGCGAAACGACGGAGCGCCGGGACGTTGCCCGACCGGAGGGCCCGGACGCCGCCGTGGACCGTCTTGGCGCTGTTGAACGAAGTGCCGCCGCCGAAGTCGCCGCGGTCGATGAGGGCGACGGAGAGGCCGCGCAGCGTGGCGTCCCAGGCGGCGATCGCACCGTAGATCCCCCCTCCGACGACCAGCAGGTCGAAGCGGCGGGCCGCGAGGGCCGCCGGATCGCGTCGCACGGCGCCTATACTAGCGGCGGCGTGGCGGACGCGGCCGAGCCCTCACCGGGCACGCTGACCGGACGGATTCGCGCGTACTGGAACGCGCGCATCCACGACCTGGACATGACGGCGGAGCCGGTCGGGACGCTGGCCTTCTTCGACGCGCTCGACGACTACCGCTTCGACAAGCTGCGCTACCTGCCCGACGCCGTCGACTTCCACGGCTTCCGCGGCCGGCGGCTCCTGGAGATCGGCTGCGGCATCGGCACGGACCTCGTCCGCTTCGCGCGCGGAGGCGCGCGGGTGACGGGCATCGACCTCGCGGACCGGTCCGTCGACCTCGCCCGCCGCAACGCCGGGCTGCACGGCGTCTCGCCCACCGGCCTCTGCGTCGGCGACGGCGAGGCGCTGCCCTTCCCCGATGGGTGCTTCGATGCCGTGTACGCCCACGGCGTCATCCAGTACGCCGCGGACCCCGCCCGCCTGATCGCCGAGGCGCACCGCGTGCTGCAGCCGGGCGGCGAGGCGATCTTCATGGTCTACAACCGCTACTCGTGGCTGAGCGCGATGTCGAAGCTGACCGGGGTGGGCCTCGAGCATGCGGATGCCCCGGTGCTGCGGACGGCGTCCATACCGGAGTACCGCCGCCTGCTCCGCGGCTTCGCGTCCGTTCGCATCGCCCCCGAGCGGTTCCCGGTCCCTTCGCGACTGCACCGGGGCTGGAAGGCGGCGCTCTACAACGGCGTTTTCGTCGGGCTGTTCAACCGGCTGCCGCGGGGCCTCGTCCGGCCGCTCGGCTGGCACCTGATGGCGTTCTGCCGCAAGTGACGGGGGCGCTTGGCGAACCGGCGGAGTCAGATGCCGGCGTTCAGGAAGGCGAACCCACCGCGCCGGCCGCGGCCGGAGCCCGGTGCCGGCGCTTCTCCCGCGCCGCGCGGGCCAGGAAGCGGACGTAGGGACCCACCTGCTTGATGGCCGACACGTTCATCTGGCACGGACTCAGGCAGGTCGGGCACTTCTCCTGCTTGATCTCCTCCCGGTGCTGCTGGCTCGCGGCCCGGAAGTAGATGGTTTCCGCGTCCTCGTCCCGGACGTTGC
>JAPOWL010000673.1 GCA_026707615.1 Acidobacteriota bacterium
CCGTCACCACGCAGTTCTTCACGCTGTTCGACGCACTCACGACGAGGAGCCTGCCGATCGACGACCCCGAGCGGGTAGTTCACGTCTCGACCCGGGACGGCCGCGCGCGACCGGGGGGCGTCTCGTACGCCGACTTCGAGGATCTTCGCGACGCTGCAACGTCGTTCGCCGCGCTCGCCGCCTACGAGGCGACGCCGGCCGCCATTGCCGGGGACGACCGGGCGCCGGCGCGCCTGCAGCGCGTCTTCATCTCCGCGGGCGGCCTTGGCCTGCTCGGCGAGACGCCTGTCCTCGGCCGGGACTTCCGGGCCGGGGACGGGCAACGCGGCGCGCCGGCGGTCGTCGTTCTCGCCGGGCACGTCTGGCGAGATCGGTACGGCGGCGACCGGGCCGTTGTCGGCCGGACGATCCGGATCGACGGCGAGCCGGCGGAAGTGATCGGCGTCATGCCGGAGGGCTTCCGCTTTCCGCGGCTCGCCGACCTGTGGCAACCGGTTTCCCAGGTCGCGGACCTCGCGGAGCAACCCCGGGACCAGCGCGCCTTCGGCGTGATCGGGCGGCTCGCCGACGGCGCCTCTGTCGCGGGCACGCGGGCCGAGGTAGACACGATCGCTGCGACCCTCGCCCGGGACCATCCGGAGGCCTACGACGACGTCCGGCACGTCACGGTGCCCGTCGCCGAGCAGTTCGTCTCCAGCGACCCGACCCATCCGGCGTGGTTCGCCTTCCTGTCCGCCGGGGTCGTGGTCCTCCTCATCGCCTGCGCGAACGCCGCCAACCTGATGCTGATACAGGCCGTGCGGCGCCGGCGCGAGATCGCGGTCCGGCTCGCCCTCGGCGCCAGCCGGTGGCGCGTGGTGCGGCAGGTGCTGATCGAGTGCGCGGTGCTGGCGTTCCTGGGCGTGCTCGTCGGTGGCAGCCTCGCCATGCTCGGCCTCCGGGCGCTCGAGAACGCCATTCCCGACGGCGTGCTGGGCTACTGGATCACCTTCGACTTCGACACGCGGGTCTTCGCCGCGATGGTCGGAATCGGCGTCGCATCCGTGTTCCTCTTCGGTCTCGTCCCGGCCCTGTCGGTGTCCAACCGGGCCGGGGGGACGCTTCGCGTCGACGCGCGGACCGCGGCAGGCCCGAGCACCGGTCGTCTGGCGGGCATCTTCCTGGCGGCCGAGTTCGGCCTGACGCTCATACTGCTGACTGCGATCTCGAACTCCATGCTCAGGTTCGTGGAGGAACGAAGGACCTTCACCACGCCCGATTCGGAGGGTGTGCTGACGGCGGAGGTCGCGCTGACCACGGATCGCTACGCGACACCCGAGGCGCGCACCGCGTTCTTCGAGGATGTGCGAGTCCGCCTCGGCGCCCGGAACACGACGGCGGCCATCGCCGACGCGCTCCCGGGCGGCGGACCGGGGGGAACGACCGGCATCCGGATCGACGAGCGACCGGCGGCGCCGGCCGAGTTGCTTCCCACCGCCCTGACGCTGACGACGGGGCCGGGCTACTTCGACGCGATCGGCGCGCCGCTGCTGCGGGGACGGCCGTTCTCCGACCGCGACGGCGCACCGGGCTCGGAGGCCGCGATCGTCAACGCCCGCTTCGTCGAGATCCACTTCCCCGGCGAGGAGCCTGTCGGCCGCCGGATAGGTCTGGTCACGGCAGGGGCGGACGGGCCGGCGTCCTGGCTGACCATCGTCGGGGTCGCGCCGACGCTGCAGCAGCGCCCGGCGCGCCGAGAGCCCGACCCCCTGGTCTATCTGCCGTCTCGCACAGACCCGCCTCGCGTCGCCACGCTCCTGGTCCGTGCCCCCGCCGACCCGGGCTCGGCCGCGTCCGTGGTTCGCGAGACGGTCCGCCGGATCGACCCGGACCTGCCGCTCTTCCGCGTCCGCACCCTGGAGCAGGCGCTGCGCGACATCTCGTGGAACGGCCGCCTGAGCGAGGCGATACTCTGGACCATCGCGTTCATCGCGCTTGTCCTCTCGACGGCCGGCCTCTTCGCCGTGACCTCCCACGCCGTCGAACGGCAGATGCATGACCTCGGCATCCGAATCGCGCTGGGCGCGCGACCGCCGCAGGTGGGCTGGATGGTGCTCCGCAACGTGGTCCGCCACCTGACCCTGGGCACCGCCGTCGGGGCGGTCGGCGTCTACGTCTGGAGCACGTGGATCGAGGCCGGGAACGGCGCTGGCGGCGGGGGGCTCCTAGTTAGCCTGCTGCTGTTCGCGCCGGGGCCCGCCGTCGTGACCCTCGTGGGCCTGATGGCCAGCCTCGGCCCGGTGCGGCGCGCCGTCCGGCTCGATCCGGTGAAAGTGCTGCGCCAGGAGTGAGAGCGCCGCGGACAGGCCGCGGCCGCCTACGAGAGGAACTGCATGCTCGAGATCGTCAACGTCACCAAGTACTACGGCGCCCTCGCCGCGATCCGCGGCGTCAGCTTCACGGCGCGCCGCGGCGAGGTGCTCGGCTGTCTCGGCCCGAACGGCTCCGGCAAGTCGACGACCGTGAACATCGTCGCCGGGCTCCTCGATCCGACGAGCGGCGAGGTCCGCGTCGACGGCGAGGACATCCGGCGGGACCTCTTCGCCCACCGGCGCCGCATCGGTTACGTGCCGGAAACGCCCGAAGTCTACTCCTACCTGACCGGCCCCGAGTACCTCACGCTGGTCGGACGCCTTCGCCGCATCGCCCCCGACGTGCTCGAGGAGAAGATCGAGCGCTTCCTGCGCCTCTTCGGCATCTACGGCGACCGGCACGGCAGGCTCTCGGGCTACTCGAAGGGTATGCGGCAGAAGATCCTGATCGCGGCGGGGCTGCTGCACGACCCGGAAATCGTCGTTCTCGACGAGCCCTCCTCGGGACTCGACGTCGGCACGACCCTCGTCCTGAAGCAGCTCATCCGCGCCCTCGCGGCCGACGGGAAGATCGTGCTCTACAGCTCGCACGTCCTCGAGTTCGTCGAGCAGGTCTGCTCGTCGGTGGTCATCCTCCGCGAGGGTCGGGTGGCGGCCTCGGACCGCATCGAGCGCCTCGAAGAGCTCATGAACCAGCCGTCCCTGGAGCAGGTGTGGCGGCAACTCGCCCTCCACGACGATACGGACGAGGTTGCGAGCGGGTTGATCGAGGCGATGAGGCTGTGACCGCGCCCGGCGCCCCGCGCATCGGCTTCGACGAGGAGCGGGAGCAGTTCCGCGTGCTGTTCCGCACCTTCCTGCGGCGACTCTTCCACAGCGACCTCGTCCCGGAGACAGTCGACCTGCGCCAGTCGGCCCTCGGGCTGTCCGCGGTGCTCACCGTCCCTCCCGTCCTCTACGCCGTCGCGTTGTCGCTGAACTACGGGTCGTGGATGAGCGACATGCAGCTCGCGGTCCGGGCCGTGCCGCACAAGCTCTACTTCATCGGCTACTCGATGGCCACGGTCGGCCTGGTGACGGTCCTCGTGGGGGACGCGCTGTTTCCGGACCGCCGCGACGCGATGGTGCTCGGCGGCCTGCCGATCCGCGCGCGCACCGTAGCCTTCTCCAGGCTCGCGGCGCTGGTCGCCTTCGTCGGCGGCTTCGCGATGGTCGTCAACCTGCCGGCCACGCTCGTCTTCTCGTTCGTCGCCGGAGGCTACCTGCCAATCGACGCATTCCTGCGCTACCCCGCCGCCCACCTCGCGGCGACGGTGTCGGCCGGCCTGCTCGTGTTCCTCGCCCTAGTGGCGGCGCAGGCAGGCCTCGCGCTGGTGTGTCCGAGGCGCGTCCAGCAGCGGCTGACCATGCTGGCGCAACTGCTGTTCGTGATCGTCCTCATCGAGTGGTTCGCCTTCGCGCCGGGCCTGCTGGTGAGCCTTGCCGGCATCGACTCCGCGGTGACGAACGAGGCGCTGATCGCGGCGGGGGGACCCTACCGGTTCATCGGGTTGACCGCGAGCGGCGCCGGCACGTGGCTGCCGCCGGTCTGGTTCCTCGGGCTCTACGAGGTCGTCTGGGGCTTCGACCCCGACGTCTACCGCCATCTCGCCGCAACCGCCGTCCTGGCGTTCGCGGCCGCGCTCTCCGTCGCGGCCGTCGCCTACGGGATCGGCCTTCGGCGCATGATGGGGCAAGCGCTGGAAGCGCCGCTCGATGGGTCGGGCCGCGCCGGCGCGCTGTCGCGGCCCGTGGCGCGCCTCGCCACGGCGGCCCTCGCGCGCCACCCCGTGGCGCGGGCCGTAGCGGCGTTCGCGGCCGCGAGCACGGTGCGCAGTCGGCGCCACCGGCTCATCGTCGCGGCCTATGTCGGCGTCGGGCTCGCGTTCGTCATCGGCTCGTTCCTCAGTCCGATCACCGGCATCGCGCGGGGCGCCTTGGCCGAGCCCCTTACGGCGCCGTCCGTGCGGCTGCTCTCGATCCCATTCATCCTCTCGTTCTTCGTCCTGGCCGCGCTCCGCGTGATGTTCACGGTGCCCACGGAGCTCCGCGCGAACTGGATCTTCCGCCTCACCGAGATCGACGACCGGGGAGCGTACCTGACCGGCGCGCGGACCGCCCTGTGGATGCTCGGCGTCGCGCCGGTGGCCCTCGTGACGACACCGATCTACCTCGCGTTGTGGGGACCCGGCTTCACTCTCGCGCACACCGCCTTCTGGGTGCTCATGGCCGGCGCTCTCACCGAGCTGCTGCTGTGCCGGTTCCACAGAGTGCCGTTCGCGTGCAGCTACGTGCCCGGCAAGGCCAACGTAAAGCTCCTCTGGCCGCTGTACGCCCTCGCGTTGACGGCGTACTCTTCCTGGGCCGCGCGCCTGGAGCTCTGGCTGCTCGGCAGGCCCCTCTGGTGGAGCGTTGCCTGCCTGACGATGCTGGCGTGCCTGATCGCCGCCATCGCCTGGCGCTGGCGCACGCTCGCCGCCTCCCACCTCACCTACGAGCAGGCAGCGGATCCGGCCGTCCAGGTGCTGGGCGTGATGCGGACGTGAGACGGAGAATCGCGATCGGCTCGCCGAAGTCGACCGCCTGGGAGCGACGTGCTCGCCGGTTGGCCCGGCGAGGCCGACGGCTCACGAGCGCTACGGCGGGCTGGAGGTCACCTCCGGGACGAGGCGGTCACGCGACGATCGCGCCATCCCACAGCTCCTGCAGGAAGCGCTGCACCGGCACGATCTCGACCCCTTGATCGTCCCGCCGGCGGCGCGGCTCGTGGCAGACCACCAGCTTCCGCTCGAGCGGGACCTCTTCGGCAAGGGCGCGCAGGCCCTTGTAGTCGCGAGCCGAGACCCGGGCCTTGGCCTTGACCTCGATGGCGACCGCATCGCCGATGACGAGGTCGACCTCGAGCTGCGATCGGCTGCGCCAATAGGTCAGGGGGTCGTCGCGCCCGCGATAGTCGAGCCAGCTCCGCACCTCCAGGAACACGAGATGCTCCAGGGCGCGGCCGTAGGCGTCCGATCCCGGCTCGATGACGCCGGTGCGGCGCAGGGTGTTGGCGACGCCGACGTCGAAGAAGTAGAACTTGGCCGTCGCCACCGGCTTGCGGGTGCGGGTCCCGCGGAACGCCGGCAACTGATCGCCGACGAGGGTGTCCTCGAGGATCCGGTAGTGCTCGCGCACGGTGCTCGGGGCCAGTCCGGTGTCCGAGGCGACCTTGGCGAAGTTGACCTGCTCGCCGTTGGTCAGGCCCGCGACGTCGAGAAAGCGGCCGAAGCTGCCGATCGAGCGGGTCAGCCCTTCCGCCTGCACCTCCTCCTTCAGGTAGGTCCCGACGTACGCCCGCAGGTCGTCCCGCGGCCGGCGCGCGTCGAGGAAGGCCGGCAGCCCACCGTGATTGATTCGATCGAGCAGCCGCTCCGCGCCGGCTTCCGCCGACACGAGCGGGTGCAGCCGGGCGACGCGCGCCCGGCCGGCAAGGAGGTTGGCGCCGCCCCGCTTGAGCTTGCGCGCGCTGCTTCCGGTCAGAACGAAGCGCAGCGCGCGGTTCCGCTCGATGAGCAGATGCACCTCGTCGAGCAGAGGCGGACACTTCTGAACCTCGTCGACGACCACGATGCGTCGACGGGGTTCGAGCGTCTGGCGCAGGTGCTCCGGGTGGGTGCTCAGTTGCCGGAAGGTGTCGGCCTCCAGCAGGTCGTAGACGGCCGCGTCCGGGAAGGTCCGCCGGACCAGCGTGCTCTTGCCCGTCTGGCGCGGCCCGAAGAGAAAGACCGAGCGGTCTTCGACCAGGGTGCGCAGGTCCAGGGCACGCCGGTACATGATCGTCGACAGTGTCGCTGATTTTCATGCAATCCAGCAACTCAATCGACGATGTGGCTCGGGACGGGCGCTCGGCAGCGTGGCTGTGTGGTCACGGTTCCCGCGGGGTCTTCACCTCCGGATCGGTCGCAGTTCGGCGGCGAGCCGCGTGGCGGGCAGGGCTCGCACGCGGCGCGCGAGGCTGTAGGAGCGCTGCCCCGCATGCACGACGTCGAGGCGCTCGAGGGAGAGAGTCTCCAGGGCGGACCGCATCGAGGACGTCAGCCGGGGAGACTCCGCCCGCTTGATCTCGAAGCCGTAGCGCCGCTCGCCGGCCACGACGAGCAGATCGAGCTCCGCGCCGGAGTACGTCGACCAGTGGAAGCACTGCTCCGGGCGCACGGCGAGCAGGTGCATGACCTGGCGGACGACGAATCCCTCCCACGAGGCGCCGACCTTGGGGTGAGAGACCAGCGCCTCACGGCTGCTCAGACCGAGCAAGGCGTGGAGGATGCCGGAATCGCCGACGTAGACTTTCGGCGACCGCACCTGCCGCTTGGCGACGTTCTCGTACCACGGCGGGAGCTGCAGTACGACGAATACCGAGCTCAGCAGGTCGAGATAGCGGCGGACCGTGGTATGCGCCACCCCGAACGCCCGTCCGAACTCGGCGCCGTTCCAGAGCTGGCCGTGCCAGTGCCCCAGCATGGTCCAGAAGCGCCGCAGGGTGGTGGACGGCACCGTGTTCCC
>JAPOWL010000143.1 GCA_026707615.1 Acidobacteriota bacterium
CCCGCGCCCACTGTCCGCCTCGCAGGTCCTGGGCGGCCTGACGCCCGACGACGTGCGCGAGGCCGCCGCCAGCGTGCGACTGGCCGTGAATCTCGAGGAGAGAACGGAGGCCGTGGCCCGCGTCGTGCGCCGTCGCCGGCGCGCCAGCGTGCGCGTCCGCGAGGAGGAGCGGCCCTACGCGGCCCGGTCCGGCTGAGCTACCGGCACCGGCCTCGCCCTCGGGCCGATTCAGCCCCGTCCGGGAGCTGTGCCGGGGACCTGCCCGCGGGGGCCTGCCGCGCACCGGTCGATGCGCCCCGTGGAAGATACGGCTCGTGGAAACGGTCGTGGCGCCCTGCCGCGACCCGCGAGGCGCACGACACACCGTGCTACAGTGAACCCGATGCCCGCGCACGACGCCTCGACCGGGATCGGCAGCCCGGCGACCAGGCACGTTGGGCCGCTAGGCTCGGTGGTCCACGTCCTGCGCGCCGACGCCGGGACCGTCGCCGAGCTCGCCCGGGTCGACTGGAACCGGTGGTTCGGCCGCGTGTGTCTCGACGCCGTGCGCGGGCTGGTCGTCCTGATGGCCCCCTCGCACCTGCACGACGACCTCTCCGGGATCTTCGACGACGTCGTGGACGCCGCCGCGGCGCGCGCCTCGAAGCGGCTGCGGAGCGCGCGCCTCCGCGCACCGCACGAGCCGCCGGGGACGGGAATGGAGCCGGACTGCGGCTTCTACCTCGACGAGCGGGCCGAGGCGTATCGCGCCGCGGTGGTCGAGGGTGAAGCCGCGGCCGAGGCGTTCTTCGAACGCACGCCGCTCGACCTCGTGGTGGAGGTCGAGATCACCCACGCCGACGCCGGCAAGATCGAGCGCTACGGCGACATCGGCGTGCGCGAGCTCTGGCGGCTGCACGGCCGCAAGGGCACGCGAGACCTGCGGGCGGAGTTCTTCGCGCTGCCGCCGGGGACGCCGCCGCGCCCGCTCGCCGCTTCCGCCGTCCTCGACGGCCTGACGCCCGACGACGTCTGCGAGGCCGCCGACCGCCTGCGCCTGTGCGTGACGCGCGCCGAGCGGACGGAGGCCGTGGCCCGCATCGTGCGCCGCCGCCGGCGCGCCAGCGTGCGCGTCCGCGACGAGGGCGCGCCGTACAGCGTTCCCGCCGGCTGACGGCCGGTCCGTGCGCGGAGAGGGCCGGCCGTGAGCGAAACGCACCCGCCGCTCGTCCCGCGCGCCGCCGGGAAGAACCCACCGCCCCCGCCGCCGGCGGTCGGGGCGCCCTCTGCTCTGGTTCGAAGAGGGCGCGCTCTCCCCGCAGGTCGCCGCGCTGCGCACGGCGTTCCGGCCGGCGCTCCGGACGCCGGATACGGAGGGTGCCGAACCGCCGCTCCTCGAGGTCATCCGCGACACGCGCAAAGGGGCAGGCCGAGCTCTCGGAGGTGCTCGGCGAAATGAACCACCATGTTCGACACGACTGACCAGATTCTGAACCAGCTCCGCGCCGGAGAGGACGGTCTGGCCGAGTTCAAGGCCCTGCGTCTCGGCGACCGCGGCATCTTGTCCCCCAACACCGAGGACCTCGCAGGTGAGCTGGTTGCGTTCGCGAACGCCGCGGGCGGCGCCATCTTCCTCGGCGTCGACGATTCCGGTGCCGTGACCGGCATCCCGCCGGCGCGCCTCGACGTGGTCGAGCGCTGGATCGCCAACATCGCCACGCACAACTGCGAGCCCCCGATTCGACCGATTCTGCGCAAGGTCGTCCTCCCGGCGTCCACCGGCGAAGAACGGCACGTGCTTCTGGCGGAGGTACCGCGCGGCCTCTATGTGCACCGCACGTCCGGCGGGCGCTACTACCTGCGCGTCGGCTCCACGAAGCGCGACCTCACGCCCCCGGAGCTCGCCCGGCTGTTCCAGCAGCGCGGACGCGAGTACGTGTTCGACGAGCAGCCCGTCCTCGCGGCCACCGTCGACCACCTCAACCGTCACCGACTCGAAGCCTTCTTCGGACGCTCGACCACCATCCCCTGGCTCGACCTGCTCAGGAACACCCGCGTGACTCTTCGCGACGAGGGCGGCGTCGACCGCCCCACCGTGGCCGGCCTGCTGACCTTCGGCACCGAACCCACCGACTTCCTCGCCTCAGGCTCCATCGAGGCGGCGTGCTACTCCGGTGAGCGCCTGTCCTCCCACGATCTCGTCCACGCCGAGCGCCTCGCCGGTCGGGCGCCCGACCAGATCGACGCCGCCGTCGCCTTCGTCGCCCAGTTCATGCAGCACCCGAGACGCGCCCGACCATCCGCCAACTCGGGCCCGCGGTACGACCTGGACGTCGTCGATGAAGCGATCGTCAATGCCGTCGCGCATCGCGACTATGCCATCTCCGGCTCGAAGATCCGCCTCTTCCTGTTCGCCGACCGCCTCGAGCTCTACAGCCCCGGCGGGCTGCCCAACACCATCACCCTCGACGAGATGCCTTACCGCACGTTCACCCGCAACCAGCTCCTGGTCAGCTTCCTCTCCCGCATCCGCAGCAAGCGCACCGGGCAGGTGTTCCTCGAATCCCGAGGCGAAGGCGTGCGGAAGATCCTGCAGGACGGCGAGGCGCATTCCGGCAGGCGGCCCGAGTACGGGCTGTTCGGTGACGAGCTCCGGCTGACGCTGTGGGCAAGAGGCCGGCCGGCCAATTGAAGACCGGACGTGACTCCTGCCATCGTCAACCCCGTGCGCTCGTGCGCTTCGAGCACGAACTCGACGCGACGCGACGCGCCCGGATACGCGCCCCTCAGTCGGCCACGTTCCCGGATTCCCGGGCGCGCACAGCCAGGGCGAGACCGAGTGCCTTCCTCGGCGCACCCGGTTTCGAGGGGGGTGCGCCAGCGTGTCGGCGGCCCCGGCCGCAGTTGACATCTAGTCCTTTATCTGGCTAGAAGGGAAGAGCCGTTCGAGGAATCCGCTGGTGCCTGTCGTCAACGTTCACGAAGCCAAGACCCAACTGTCGCGACTGCTGGCGCAGGTCGAGGCAGGCGAGGAGGTCGTCATCGCCCGGCGAGGTCAGCCAAGGGGAAAGCGACAGCCGGATGTCCTGAAGGGCAAGATCGCGATAACCGACGCCTTCTTCGACCCGCTCCCGGAAGACGAACTGAAGCTCTGGGAGGGCGGCTAGGGCACCGGCGATGCGAACGCTGCTGGACACGCATGCGTTCCTTCGGTGGGTGGCGGACAGCCGACGTCTGTCCGAGCCCGCCCGCGACGCGATCCGCAACGAGGGGAACGACATCGTCGTCAGCGCAGTCTCGGCTTGGGAAATCGCCACGAAGCACCGCCTCGGCAGACTGCCGGAGGCCGACAGGAGCGGTGGTCTGGAAGGCTTGCCCTGCCGTCCGTGAGGCTCGGCGTCGTTCTGCTGCTGGTCGCCGTCGCCGCGCCGACCGTGCTCGCGACGAAGGAGACTGGCGACGCGCCGGCTCCGTGCACGCAGCTCCCGGATCGGCCGATGCGCGCCGTTCCCGTCTCCGACCCGGGCGTCGCGGGCCGCGAGCCCTCGTTCCTGCGGTCACCCTGTCCTGGTGGCTTCCCGGGCGGAACGGCGGCTCAGACAACGGCGCCGTCGGACATCTATGGGTGGCTGGCGCCGGATGCGGCCGTCCAGGCCGCATCCGCCACGACCGCGATTCCGCCGGGACTGGGCGCCATCCTGGTGCCCTCGATGTCCGGGCCGGACAGCGAGCCGCAGGCAATGGTGTTCCGCGGCGGCGAGCAGGTCGCGAGCGGCCCCACCGGCGCCCGGATCCTCGTGGAGCCGGGAGCCTACCTCGTGCGGGTGGGCAGCGGGGCAGTCTCCCAGATGGTGTCCGTCCCCGTCGACGTGCAGGCCGGCGCAACGGCCGTCGTGCCCGTGCGGTGGGGCGGGTTGCGCGTCGAGGTCGTCGACGAGAGCAACCTGCCGCATCGCAGCGTCTACGAGGTGATCCGGGTGGTGGACCGCCAACCCTACACGGTCGGCTTCGGCGCCGACACGCTGCAGGGCGAGCGGCTGCTGACCCTGTTGATGGCGCCGGGGCTGTATCGCATCGTGCAGTCCGGTTCGACCTACCGGGCGCGCACGGACTTCGCGACCGTGGTGGTGCCCGAGGGCGGGCTCGTCCGCTACCGGCTGGTCATCAACCCCACCAGCGGCCAGTTCCGGGGCGCCGGGGTGATGACGCCCGATGAGCTCGGCGCTGCACCTGCCGTCTCCTCGTGGGAAGCGCCGGAAGTCTCCCCCTGGAACCGGCGCTACGCGATCGGCCTGTCGGCGCCATGGACGTCGACCCGCAACGTGATCGGCGCGAGCAACGAGACCGCGTTCGGCGCGGACCTGTTCTTCGACCACTACGTCACCTACCAGCGCGACCGCGACCTGTTCAGCATCGTCCTGGAGCTGGAATCCGGCTTCGTGAAGGTCACGCCGGAGGCGTCGGCTGCGAGGCCGTGGCAGAAGACGCACGACCGATTCCGCGGCGACGTGCTGTATTCGCGCTTCCTCAACCCGCGCGTCGGCCCCTACGCCCGCTTCGGCCTGCGAACGGCCCTGTTCGAGTCGAACACGCTGGTCACCGAAGACACGCTGATCTCGCGGCAGTTCGTCGACGGGCGGCGCGAGCTGGCCCTCGTGCCGGCCAACAGCACGTTCCCGACGGGCGACGCGTTCAGCCCGCCGGAGGTTCGCGAGGGGTTCGGCCTGAACACCCGCCTGTTGCAGGGGCGGGCCGTGCGGCTCGACTGGCGGGTCGGCGCCGGCTTTCGGCAGAACCGATTCGCGGGCGCCTTCTTCCTCGACGACGACGAAGCGACTCCGGAGCTGGAGTACGTCGAGGCCGCCAACTTCCACGAGACGGGGTTGGAGACGACCGTGGTCGCGACCGCTCGGTACCGATTCCTGCTCTACAACACGAGCCTCGATCTGTTCAGCAACTACGCGGCGCCCGAGCCGGCGGTCGATTGGCGCAGCACGCTGAGCTGGCGGCTGACGCCCGAGCTGTCGCTGGACTACAAGGTCGATCTGCTGCGGCTGCCGCGGGTGAGCGAGAGGAGCCAGGTGGCCCAGCGGTTGCTGTTCCGCTACTCGATCGGCTCGTAGCCCGGGCGGTCGCGGCCGCTCAGCGGGCCCAGTACGGGAGCGGCTCGCGCTCGGCGTTCTCCAGGTGCGCGGGACCCGCCTGCTCGCCGCCAAGGCCGACGGTCTGCTGCTCCGCGTCGATGACGAGAGGGGCGGCCAGGGACATGCGGCCCTCGCCGTCGCCTTCGGCATCCAGGCGGATCTCGACCACGGTGAAGTCGCGCGGCTCGGTGTCGCCGTCGCGCCACGGGCCGTTGCGATCCCAGCGGCCGAGGGGCCGGTCCGTCACCAGGACGATGTGCTCGCCGCCGTCGGGCAGCTCCGTGCGGTGGGTGTACTTCAGGGCGTAGCCCAGGGCGCCGCCGGTCCAGATGTAGCCGACAGTCTGGAGGTCCTGGAGGGCGTCGCTGATCGTCTCCGCGCCGTCGTCGTAGGTCACGGCCCCCGCGAGCGCGGGTTCGATCTCCACCAGCACGGCCTCGCGATCCGCCTCCTCCGACCAGCGCAGCACGTTGATCCGCAGATCCACGCCCGGGGCGCTCATGTTGGCCGTGGTGCCCGTGAAGGTCTCCGGGGGCGGCGGGGGCTGGGCCGCGGCGGCGGTGGCCGCAACGACGATGGCGATACTCAGGGCCGCCACTCGAGCGGCCCTCCATGTCTCATCGGTTCGGAACATGTCTCCACCCCTGCGTCATGACAGTGCGCGAGCGGGTCGCTCGCCGTCCCCGGGGGGCTCGATCAATAGCGCCGGCCGGCGACGGGTGTCAAGTCGGCCATTCCCTTCAGGAGTCGGCGCCGTCCTACGGCGCAGACTCCTAGCCCGCCGTTCGTCGCCTGCGGCTCCGCTCGGCGCCCAACCCAATCCTTCAGGAGTCCGCGCCGTTCTACGGCGCAGACTCCTAGGACAGCCGGACGACGACCTCGCGCTCCTGGCCGTCGCGCAGGAACGTGACCGTCACCTCGTCGCCCACCCGATAGCGGTCGAGCACGCCTCGCATCTCGGCTGGCGACCGGACTCGCTCGCCGTCGATGCGCTGGATGACATCGCCGAGGCGGCGGAGCCGGTTGCGCTCCACCTCGATCCCGCGCAGACCGGCCTCGGCCGCCCCCGTCCCAGGGGTGACGTCCACGACGAGGACACCGGTCGTGCCTCGCCGGAGAAGGCTGCGGTTCAGGTTGTAGTTGATCTCGATCCCGAGCTGCGGCGGCACGTATTCACCGGTCGCTATCAGCTCCGGCACCACCCGCAGTACGGTGTTGATGGGCACGGCGAAGCCGACGCCGTGCGACGCGCCGGACGGGCTCGCAATCTGGGTGTTGACTCCGATCACGCGGCCCGCGCTGTTCAGCAGCGGCCCCCCGGAGTTGCCCCGGTTGATGGCGGCGTCGGTCTGGATGGCGTTCTCGATGGGCGTGCCGTCCGTGCCTTCGATGCGCCGTCCGAGCGCCGAGACGATGCCGGTCGTGAGCGTCGCGCTGAGCCCGAACGGATTGCCGATGGCGTAGACGCTCTGCCCGACCCGGAGCACCTCGCTGTCGCCGATCTCGACGGGCCGCAACGCGCTGGACGGCGCGGAGATGCGCAGGACGGCCAGGTCGTGCGAGGGCGACGCGCCGACGAACGTCGCCTCGTAGGTCATCTGGTCGTGCAGCACGACCTCGACGGAGCTGGCCCCTCCGATCACGTGGTAGTTCGTGATCACGTGGCCGGCGTCGTCCCAGATGAAGCCCGTACCGGTCCCCTGCGGCACCTCGGGGGTGGTCCGCCCGAACCAGTCGACGCGCCGGGCC